>USPD01000048.1 GCA_900556585.1 uncultured Eggerthella sp. | reverse complement strand
TCGTTCGTTGTAAACAGTGCAGATGCTTTGTGCGCATCCGGCACAAAAGGAGGAAACAACTATGGAAATTAAGCTCCCTGATGGATCAGTTAAGACCCTCGAGGACGGAGCTACCGTGTATGACGTTGCATCAAGTATTGGTGCAGGTCTTGCAAAGGCAGCTTTAGCAGGCAAAATTGACGGCGAACTCGTTGATGTAACAACGCCAGTAACCGATGGTGCCGCTGTTGAAATAATTACCGATCGTAGCCCAGAGGCTTTGGCCATTATGCGTCATTCATGCGCTCATATTATGGCCGAAGCAGTTCAGATTCTTTTTCCTGGTGCTCAAATTGCATTCGGTCCAGAAACTGAAGATGGCTTTTTCTATGATTTCGAACTGTCTCGTTCCATTTCTACTGATGATTTTGAAGCTATCGAAAAGCAGATGGCTGAAATTATCGCCAAGGATGAGCCTTTTGTTCGTGAGGTAGTAACGCGCGATCAGGCAAAAGAAATGTTTGCCGATCAGCGCTTTAAGAAAGAACATATTGATGATCTTGGCGAAGATGAAGTAATCACGGTGTATCGTCACGGTTCGTTTATTGATTTGTGTCATGGTCCACACATTCCAAGCGCTGGCAAAATTGGTGCATTTAAACTGATGAAAATTGCAGGTGCCTATTGGAAAGGCGATTCCGATAATGAAATGCTGCAGCGTTTGTACGGCACGGCATTCTTTAAAAAGAAGGAGCTAAACACCTATCTTCATAATTTGGAAGAAGCAGAAAAGCGCGACCACAGAAAGATTGGCCGTGAACTTGGTTTGTTTATGTTAGATGAACAAGCTGGCGTGGGCTTGCCTTTGTATCCACCTAAGGGTGCTCGCGTTATTCGTTTGTTGCAGGAATGGCTTCGTCGCGATTTGTATGCTCGCGGTTACGAAGAAGTTATTACGCCTCATATTTATAAGTCTGATGTTTGGAAGACTTCCGGTCATTATAACTTCTATAACGAAAACATGTACTTCTTCGAAATTAACGAAGGAAGCGAAGACGCTCCTCGTATGCAGGAATACGGTGTAAAGCCTATGAACTGCCCAGGTCATGTTTTGCTGTATAAGAATGATATTCATTCGTATCGTGACTTACCTTTGCGTTTGTTTGAGTTTGGTACGGTATATCGTCATGAGCTTTCTGGTGCAGTGCATGGTTTGCTGCGTGCGCGCGGATTTACTCAAGACGATGCTCATGTATTCTGCACGCGTGATCAAGTAGTAGACGAAGTAGTAGCTATTCTTGATTTGGTTGATCATATTATGAAGACCTTTGACTTTACCTACGAGGCAGAAATTTCTACTCGTCCAGAAAAGTCTATTGGTTCAGATGATATGTGGGAACATGCAACCAATGCATTAAAGGAAGCTTGCAACCGTCATAACTTGCCGTATGACATCAATGAAGGTGACGGTGCATTCTATGGTCCTAAGATTGATATTAAGGTAAAGGATGCTATTGGACGTACATGGCAG
Organism: uncultured Eggerthella sp.; assembly: GCA_900556585.1. Classification (GTDB taxonomy): domain Bacteria; phylum Actinomycetota; class Coriobacteriia; order Coriobacteriales; family Eggerthellaceae; genus Anaerotardibacter. Next base: position 735 of record USPD01000048.1, on the reverse strand, counting down.
TGCTCCACGGTACAGGTTGACTTCAACTTACCAGAGCGTTTTGAACTCACCTATCGTACGGCAGAAAACACTGAAGAACGTCCTTGGATGCTTCATCGTGCGATCTTTGGATCTATTGAGCGCTTCTTTGGCATTTTGATTGAGCATTATGCTGGTGCTTTGCCTTTATGGCTTGCTCCAGTTCAGGTGGCATTGCTGCCTTTGGCTGATCGTCACGTAGATGCTTGTAAAGCTTTGGCTGAAAAGATTACTGCAGCAGGTGGTCGTGTTGAGGTGTACACCCAGAATGAGCCTATGCGTGTAAAGATTGCCAAAGCTCAGTCTGAAAAGATTCCTTACATGGGCGTGATTGGCGACAAGGAACTTGAGCAGGGTGGTGTTTCTATTCGCGAACGTCACGAAGGTGATTTGGGTGTATGGAGCGAAGATCAGCTACTTGAGAAAATTCGTGAAGCCGCACTATAAGTTGTTGCAAGGCCTTATTAGGCTTGAGGCAGTGAAATTCTTTTAGATCATGATGTCAGGCTAGGGTTTCCCTAGCCTGATTTTTTATGTGCTTGGAAAAGGGTGGTATTAAGATCTCATAACAAGCAGGCTTATGGTTGTTAAAGAATGCTGCGATTTTACAGGGGCTCTGAGCTAGTAGTTGCTATTGGAACGGAAGTTAAGTGTGACTTAAAGGGGATACTGTAGCCAGGGTTCGGATTTAGATGATTAATAGGTGTTACCTTAAAA
>USPD01000047.1 GCA_900556585.1 uncultured Eggerthella sp. | reverse complement strand
GAAAGGTACGATTAACTTCCTATGGCCAAAGACCTCTATGAGATTCTCGGTGTAAGCAAAACAGCTTCAGAAGATGAAATAAAAAAAGCTTTTCGCAATAAGGCCCGAAAGCTTCATCCTGATGTAAATAAAGCTCCAGATGCCGAAGATCGTTTTAAGGAGCTTAATGAAGCATACGATGTGCTAAGCGACCCCGCAAAACGTGCACAGTATGACCGTTTCGGCACTATTCCTGGTGCAGCTGGCGGTGGCCCTCAAGCAGTTGATTTTGAAGATCTATTCGGCGGCTTTGGAATGGGGGATATATTCAGCTCATTTTTCGGAGGCGGCGGTGGCGGAAGAGCCAATATCCGTCGTGAAGGACGAGATATGGGCGTAGGACTTCGTATCACTCTTGAAGAAGCAGCATCTGGCATTCACAAAGAAATTGTATACGACCGTCTAGCACCATGCCCAGACTGTAAAGGAAGCGGATTAGCTGAAGGCGGCAGCGAAGTAACCTGTCCTGATTGCAATGGCCAGGGACGTGTTGTTACCGTTCAGCACACCATATTAGGTGATATGCAAACAGCAACCACCTGTTCACGTTGTTCAGGTTCAGGGAAAATTATTGAAAATCCATGTCCCGAATGCGAAGGCCAGGGACGTGTTCCAGATCGTCAACGCATTTCAGTTGATATTCCCGTTGGTATCCAGGATGGTCAGCAATTACGCCTTTCTGGTTATGGCGAAGCAGGCATTCGTGGAGCAGCTGGTGGTGATTTAATCGTAACAGTGCGCATTGAAGAACATGAATTCTTCAAACGACAGGGCAGTGATCTTCATTGTTCTGCTGCTATTAGTATGGTTCAAGCAGCTCTTGGTGCAAAAACTGAAATTGACGGCATTTTTGAAGACGAAAAAGTAGAAGTTACTATTCCTGAAGGCTGCCAATATGGACAAGTTGTTCACGTAAAAGGTTATGGTATGCCTAAGTTTAGAAGCGAAGCACGTGGTGACTTGCATGTCCATATCGAAGTAAAAATTCCAACTCGCCTTTCTAAAGCAGAGCGTTCTATTCTTGAAAAATTAGCTGATGAAATGGGCGAATCATTTTCGGAGGCTCGAAGCCCACTACAGAAATTAAAAGATGCTTTTAACGGTTAATTTCTTAGGAACACCATGTCTTTGCCCCATTTTTATCTAGAAGAGCAAGTTATAAGTCAGGAAACTCGAGAATGCTTTGATCTTTCTTTAACCGAAGAAGATTTAAAGCATGCTCGAGTTATGCGACTAAAAAACGGTGAGCATATCGCCGTAATTGATGCATCTTCTGACTATTTTGAATGTTGCATAGATTCATTTGAAAAATCTGCAATTACGGTGCATATAACCCAACGTCTTAAAGCCAAGACGAGACCTAAAATTTACCTTGCGCAAGGGCTTGCAAAAGGCGACAAGATGGACTCCATTATTCGGCATGCAACAGAACTAGGCATTACAGGATTTATTCCTTTACTATGCAAAAGAAGCATTGTGAAACTTGATCAGAAAAAAACTAGAAACCGCATGCAGCGATGGCGCACCTTAGCTAAAAGCGCAGCAATGCAAAGCGGTCAACCTCAAATACCGAAAATTTTTGAACCACATTCTATTTCAAAATTATCGGAATTTTCAAGACTAGCAACAGCCCAATTAATCTGTTGGGAAGAGGCTGATCTTTCTAAAACCTTACCTCAAGCAATTGATTCTATATTGCAAAACTCTACAACAGATGCTACTGATGTTTCCATTGTATTAGTAGTAGGTCCAGAAGGTGGTCTAGATGAAGAAGAAGTTACTGAGCTTCTAAACTCCCATCCGCACAGTTACTTAATTTCGTTAGGTCCAAGTATCCTGCGAACTGAAACAGCTGGAATTATTGCTCCAGCATTAACGTTATACGAATTGGAGCAAAGAAGATGAATGTAGCTGTAGTGAATTTAGGGTGCAAGGTCAATAGAGTAGAATCTGATACCATTGCTGCAGCATACCTTAGTAATGGATCGCGCATTACTGACATTGAACATGCTGATCTTATCGTTGTAAATACCTGCACAGTAACAGAAGAAGCTGAAAAGAAAACACGAAAAACCATTCGCAGAGTGTTGCATCATAATTCGACTGCACCAGTTTTAGTAACTGGTTGTGCAGCTACCATTAATCCTGATTATTATAGAAACTTAAGCGATAGAATTTCCATCGTTGATAAGCATGAACTTTTATCCCAGGAACTTCATGGAATAGAAACTTTGGAAGAACATCCTCTTTTGCGCATAGGAAAAGATTTCCCAACGAGAGTAGGAGTAAAGGTGCAAGATGGCTGTAACCACTCGTGTACTTACTGCATCGTGCATATCGCCCGTGGCAAAGCCTGGTCTCGCCCTTGTGAAC
>USPD01000046.1 GCA_900556585.1 uncultured Eggerthella sp. | reverse complement strand
CTGTCATAAAGCTCTGGCAGAATGCCATAACTTCACGGTCTGATTTGCCCTTAGGATCGAAGTCAGAACCACCTTTGCCGCCGCCCATTGGAAGCGTGGTCAAGCTGTTCTTAAAGATTTGTTCAAAGCCCAAAAACTTAATGATGCCCAAGTTAACAGAAGGATGAAGACGAAGGCCACCCTTGTAAGGGCCAAGGCAGCTGTTGAACTGAACGCGGAAACCACGGTTTACCTGAACTTTGCCCTCATCGTCTACCCAAGGAACACGGAACATAATAACGCGCTCTGGTTCTACAATGCGCTCAAGCAATCCAGCTTTTTCATATTCTGGATGTGCCTCAATAACAGGCTTTAAGGAAGTAAGAACTTCAGTAACTGCCTGAATAAATTCAGGTTCGTTAGCGTTCTTAGCCTTAACCTGTTCGATAACGGAGTCTACGTAACTCATTAATTCCTCCTCGAAAAACACTCAACGTCTACGTATGGTATCAAACAGAACTCCCCTATATATAATAAGCCACCCTCCGTAACATGTTCGAAACAAAACATCGGGGGATGGCTTTAAGGAACGGATAACTGAAAACCCTACATATGCTCAGGCGCAGAAACACCCAATAAACTAAGAGTAAGAGCAAGTACAATGCGAGCAGAATCTGCCAGTGCAAGACGAGCTTGCTCAAGTTCTTCGTCTTCTCCTATTACACGGCAGTTCGTGTAGAAGGAATGGAACAATGATGCAAGATCCTGCGCATAATGCGTAAGGCGGAACGGTGCACGATCGCGAGCAGCACCCGCAATAAGATCAGTAAAGTCCGCCATCTTGCGCATAAGTTCTAACTCACTTTCGTGAGTTAGCATCGACAAATTAGCGGTATCAATCTTTAATACCGACGCTAAATCAGAAACACCGATGTTTGTAGTATCAACGCCTCGAGCCTCTGCGGCTTTTCGCAAAATAGAGCAAATTCGAGCATGCGCATACTGAACGTAGTAAACAGGATTGGAAGCATCCTTTTTCTTTGCTACTTCAATATCAAAGTCAATTGATTGGTCAGAGGACTTAGAAAGCATCATATAGCGGGTTGCATCTACACCAACTTCGTCAATAAGCTCCCTGAAGGTAATCATTTCACCAGTTCGCTTAGACATACGAACCTGCTGCCCATTACGGAACAACGTAACAAGCTGGCCTAATACAACTTCTAATGCATCTGGATAACCCCATGCAGCCATCATAGCTTTACAACGAGGAATATAGCCGTGATGATCAGCGCCCCAAATATCAATGAGATGATCATATCCACGTTGCATCTTGTCATAGTGGTAGGCAACATCCGACATAAAATACGTTAGCTCACCATTGGTTTTAATTAATACGCGATCTTTTTCATCACCAAAAGCAGTAGAACGGAAATATGTTGCACCGTCCTGCTCATAAATATAGCCACGCTCTTTCATGACTTCAAAAGCACAATCAATCTTGGTTTTGCCATCTTCGCCGGCAACAAATAAAGAACGCTCAGAAAACCACGTATCAAAATGGTTGCCAAAAATTTCTAACGTTTCTTTGACGTTATCCATCATGGCTTTGTAGCCCATTTCGCGAAATTCCGCACGACGCTCATCAGGATCAACAGAAAGCCATTTATCACCATCGCGTTCGATGATCTGCTTTGCAAGATCCACAACATATGCTCCGCCGTAAGAAGATTCAGGCATTTTTACATCAAGTCCGAGTTCCTGCTGATAACGAACAACCAAAGAATCAGCAAATACGTTCATCTGATTGCCTTGGTCGTTAATATAGAATTCTTCATCAACGTCATACCCTGCATGGCGCATAATGCGAGCAATAGCGTCCCCCAGTGCCGCCCAACGACCATGACCTACATGCATAGGACCTGTTGGATTTGCGGAAACATATTCCAAATCAACCCTGCAAGACTCTGCAAGACTGGATTTTCCGTAATCAAAACCCTGTTCACGCACCTCAGTTACCACATTCTGAAATACCGAATTAGCAAGGGTTAGATTGATGAAACCCGGACCCGCAATTTCAAGCGATTCAATAACATCGTTTTCTGGGATGTTATCAACAAGGATCTGAGCAATTTGACGAGGATTCATATGTGCCGCTTTCGCCAAACGCATTGCAATAGTGCAAGCCCAGTCACCATGACCCTCTTCACGTGGACGCTCAAGACTAGGCTTGGGAATTTCATCAAGTGACAATGATCCAGCCTGAACAGCAGAGGTTAGCGCCTGATGAAGCAAAGCCTCCAGAGATTCGCGAATGGTCATACATGATCCTTCCTACCTGTATAAGTTAAGCAAAACTATCAAAATTCCGCATAACAAGAATGTAACCGTAAGTATTTCAAAATAGCGCTTGAAATTGTACCACGCTAGCAAGAATGCTCTTTTACATAGGTATTGCATTCTTCAGTTACATAGGTACGAATTTTATCAAGCAGTGCTTCATCTTTTCCACCAACTGGCTGGCCATCAATAGCATCAATAGGTAAACAAAGCGTACTTGAAGAGCTAACAATTACCTCATCCGCATTTTTAAGCTCATCCAAAGTAAAAAGTTTTTCCTCAACAGGGATTTCTAGCGCCATACAAGCTTGAATTAAATGCTTGCGGGCAATTCCAGGAAGAATGTGATTATCGGCAGGATGGGTTACAAAGTGACCATCCTTGAGCATTTGGACATTGCTATGAGCACATTCAGTTACATATCCGTCACGAACAAAAACCGCCTCATAGCAGTTTGCTTCCTTTGTTTTTTGCGCAGCTAACACATTAGGCAGTAAATTGAGCGTTTTAGTGTTGCACATTTGGAAACGAATATCTTCAACACTAATTAG
>USPD01000045.1 GCA_900556585.1 uncultured Eggerthella sp. | reverse complement strand
GGATATCCAGCCAAAACGCCAGAGTTAAGAGCTTCCTGAATACCCTTGTCAACTGCAGGAATATATTCCTTAGGAACAACACCGCCAACGATCTTGTTCTCAAATTCGTAACCCTTACCAGCTTCCTGAGGATACATGTTGATGATTGCGTGACCATACTGACCACGACCACCAGACTGACGAACGAACTTGCCTTCAGCGCCCAGTACTTCATGACCAGGACGTTCACGATAAGCAACCTGAGGCTTACCAACGTTTGCTTCAACCTTAAATTCGCGAAGCAGACGGTCGATAATAATCTCGAGGTGAAGCTCACCCATACCAGCAATAATGGTCTGACCAGTTTCGTGGTTCGTAGAAACACGGAAGGTTGGGTCTTCTTCAGCGAGCTTCTGCAATGCCAAGCTCATCTTGTCCTGTTCTGCCTTGGTCTTAGGCTCAACAGCAATGTCGATAACAGGATCAGCGAACTGCATAGACTCAAGAATGATAGGAGCGTTTTCGTCACAGAGGGTGTCACCAGTGGTGGTGTTCTTCAAACCTACAACTGCAACAATGTCACCAGCGGAGCACTTATCAATATCGATACGATTGTTGGAGTGCATCTGGAGCAAACGACCAATACGTTCCTTCTTGTCCTTAGTTGCATTGTGTACATAAGAACCAGACTCGAGAGAGCCAGAATATACACGCAAGTAAGTGAGCTTACCAACAAATGGATCGGTCATGATCTTGAATGCGAGTGCTGCAAAAGGAGCCTTAGGATCTGCAGGACGTTCGTCCTCTTCGCCAGTCTCTGGGTTGGTACCCTTAATTGCAGGAACGTCGCCAGGAGCAGGAAGGTAATCTACAACTGCGTCCAAAAGTTCCTGAACACCCTTGTTCTTGTAAGCAGAACCTACAAATACTGGGTTGATCTGGCAGTTGATAACACCCTTGCGGATAGCTGCCTTGAGTTCCTCAACGGAAACTTCTTCTTCCATGAGAACTTTTTCCATCAGGTCGTCGTCGCAGTCAGCTGCTGCTTCGAGAAGTTCCTGATAATACATTTCAGCGTCATCCTTGAACTCTGCAGGAATTTCATCCATAGGCTCAGGATAGGTCATGCCCTTGTCGTCTGCTTTGAAGTCCCATGCAGTCATGGTTACCAAGTCAATAACGCCCCAGAAGTTGTCTTCAGCACCCATAGGAAGCTGAGCTGCAACTGCCTTAGCGTCCAGACGATCACGCATGGTCTGAATTGCGTGGAAGAAGTCTGCACCTACGCGGTCATACTTGTTGATGAATGCGATACGAGGAACGCCGTAGCGCTCTGCCTGACGCCATACGGTTTCAGACTGAGGCTGTACACCAGCAACTGCATCAAATACTGCTACGGTACCGTCAAGTACGCGCAGGGAACGTTCTACCTCTGCAGTAAAGTCAACGTGGCCGGGTGTGTCGATAATTTGGAAGCGATACTCTTCGCCATCCTTTTTCCAGAAGCAGGTAGTAGCTGCAGCGGTAATGGTTACGCCACGTTCCTGTTCCTGAACCATCCAGTCCATGGTAGCTGCACCGTCATGAACCTCACCAATTTTGTGAGTTTTACCGGTGTAGTACAGAATACGTTCGGTGGTAGTAGTCTTGCCAGCATCGATGTGAGCCATGATGCCAAAGTTACGGGTGTGGTCAAGAGATGCCTTTGCCATATCTAGTCCACTCCCCCTTTACCAACGATAGTGCGAGAACGCACGGTTAGATTCTGCCATCTTATAAAGATCTTCGCGCTTTTTAATAGAAGCGCCAGTGTTCTCTGCTGCATCCATGATTTCTGCTGCAAGGCGTTCTTTCATGGTGTTTTCCTTGCGCTTACGAGAGAAGTCAACCATCCAGCGGATAGCGAGCGTAGTTGCACGGCGGGAGTTAACCTCCATAGGTACCTGATAGGTAGCACCACCAACACGCTTAGGCTTTACCTCAAGCGTAGGACGAATATTATCCATTGCCTTCTTGAAAACAGTCAGGGCATCCTGGCCTGTCTTTTCAGCAACGATATCGAAAGCACCGTAAACAATGCCTTCTGCGACGGACTTCTTGCCGTCTAACAACACCTTATTGATCAGCTGCGTGACCAAGCGGTTGTTGAATCGAGCGTCCGGCTGCACTTCGCGGCGGACTGCTGCTGCACGACGCGGCATATATCTTCCTTTCGGTTTAAACGACTACAAACAAGCGTGAGTTACGCGAGTTTTCTTACTTCTTAGGCTTTTTAGCACCGTAACGGCTGCGAGCCTGTGCACGACCATCAACTGCTGCACAGTCAAGAGCAGCACGAATGATCTTATAACGAACACCAGGAAGGTCCTTTACACGACCGCCACGAAGCAGAACCATTGAGTGCTCCTGAAGGTTGTGACCAATACCTGGAATGTAAGCGGTTACTTCCATGCCATTTACAAGGCGAACACGAGCTACCTTACGAAGTGCTGAGTTAGGCTTCTTAGGGGTAGTAGTGTAAACACGAGTGCACACGCCGCGCTTTTGCGGGTTGCCTTTGAGCGCCGGGGTCTTCTTTTTGTCGACCTGCTTGGCGCGGCCCTTACGGACCAACTGATTAATAGTAGGCAAGACTCAACTCCTTTTCTTTTTAGTTATTACATGCCTTCCCATGTTTTCCGAGTGCGTTCTGCAGTTACGCACGCGAAAACACGCACCTCACAGGGAGGCGCGAAGATGAACTTTATCACCGGGTATAGTGCTTGTCAAACGCCACGCATCCGGGTGTGTCCATTCGTCAAATCTTCAACAAATTACCGATTGTTTTCAATTCAAAAAACCTAAAAAATCGCTGATATTTGTTACGACAAGCAAGCTCCATTCAGCTCTATTCAGCGTGGTTCTGCCCTTTATAAGACAGTACTCTCATTTACCTTTTTCTCGGTTTCGGAAAATCCTTCTTATAACTATTGACAGATACGCAATCCCAAAAGCATCAAAAGACTAATGCAAGATGATTCATGAAACTACGACGTGCATCTTTGCGTTTGGTCTGACTAACAGCAATCTTATCCCCCGAAGCCATGACAAAGCCTTCTTTGTCTAGTTCCACTGCGTAATCCAGATTAACAATAAAGCTTTTGTGACACTGCACGAATTGCATCGGTAAAGCAGCCGCCATTGCTGCAAGAGAACCATACATATCAACTACTTCATTCGCTAAATGTATACGCAGCTTACGACGCTGACTTTCAATATAAACAATATCAGCATATTTAATTAGTCGAATAGATGTCCCAATTTTTACCGGCAAACTCTTATTGTTATTATTTGCCAAATTAGTCAATGCACACCCTAGAGCAGTATCAACATCTTGTTGGAGAAAAGGTTTTGATAGAAAGAAGGTGTGCTCGGTTTCATAGATGGCTGAAGTGTAATATTCAAGTTCTCCGACATAAACAATTTGGGTACGCGAAAAGAACTGATGATACTTTTTCACCAATTTCACACCTTTTGGAAGAGTCGAAATTCCAGAACGTTTCTGCGGATTTCCCATCCACACATCAACAAACAATGCGCTTATTACGTTATTTCCAGACAAAAATTGAGCTAATTCCGCCGTAGAAGGACAAACAACGACGTTAAATGCTTCATTATGAGAACTTTTCTCTATCAGCGCCTTAAGTAAATTAGCTTGATTTTGATTAGCTTCGAAAATAACTATATTAAACATCTGCCCCCCCCCCGGCAAAAAATCCGTACCCCTCTTTTTTTGTTAAAAAAGAAGGTACAAGTACCTACTACACTAACGTCCCCAATGAAAACCAACTGTAATATGCAAGTATTTGATTTCTCACCTGGGACAACAATCAAATGGGTTATTTGAGCAGATGCTACCAAATGAATCGTTATTTTCCGATTCAAATGTAACCATAAAGCTAATTTTTGCCACGGACGATAGTATTTTGATGACAAGAGGAATTAAAACGGGTTTTTTCGGTAACAAAAAAAACCCAATGCTTACCTTAAGGTAAGCATTGGGT
>USPD01000044.1 GCA_900556585.1 uncultured Eggerthella sp. | reverse complement strand
GAGGCGGGATTTGAACCCGCACGCCCGTATAGTTAGGCACTAGCACCTCAAGCTAGCGTGTCTGCCGTTCCACCACTCTGACGCTTGTCTTAAGCTATTGGCTTAAGTGCTGCTCACTTGCAGCGAGGTATATATTACCAGAACTAAAATCAGTTGCAAGAACTTTTTTTAACCAATTGTTCCCTGAGGATAAACAACCATTAAAACAATGAGTGAAATAAGGAAGATGACTGCCAAAATGATGGTAATACGGTCTAAATTCTTTTCTACCGTACCAGAACCAGTTTGGTTGTTATAAACCTGAGCAGCAATCATGTCACTCAAACCTGTGCCCTTGCCTGAATGCAACAAAACAAAAATAACCAGGCCAATACCTGAAATAACTAGAAGCACAGTAAAAATAATCGCAACGATACTCAACGTAAAATCCAATCTTTGAATTCGTAAATTTGTAAGCTTACACGAATATTAAATTATAGAAACTTATCTATAGATTCGCAAGGCGAACAACCCATTAAATTACGATATTTGCTCATTTTTCATAACCAGCACCACAAAATAAGGGCTAAAGGAAAAAACGTGGCTCATCGTAATGATGAACCACGTCAATCTCATAGATGACCTCAAATCAGATACTTACTTTGAAGCATTATGCGCCGCTTCAATAAGCTGACGAAACGAATCTGATTGCAAGGAAGCACCACCAATCAGACCGCCGTCAATATCGGGCTGAGCGAGCAAAGAGTCAACATTACCGACATTCATTGAGCCACCATATAAAACACGGCAAGAATCAGCAACTCCCTGACCAAACATGTCAGAAATAGTTGCACGAATTGCTGCACAAACCTCTTCTGCTTGTTCTGGAGTAGCAGTACGACCTGTGCCAATAGCCCAGATAGGCTCATATGCCACAACAACTTTTGCCATATCTGCTTCATCAAGGCCGGCTAATGCTGCACGTACCTGAGCAACAATGAAAGATACATAGTCACCTGAATCACGCATAGAAAGCGACTCCCCTACACACACGATAGGAGCAATGTCCGCCTGAACTAACGCCTTTACTTTCATGTTTACACCAGTATCGGTTTCGTTAAACATTTCACGTCGCTCAGAATGACCAACAATGCAATATTCGCAGCCAACTTCTTCAATCATAGGAACAGAGATTTCCCCTGTGTAAGCCCCTGATTCCTCCCAATGAACATTCTGAGCACCAACTGCAATTTTAGTCTTATCAAAGTCAATTACGGTATAAACCGATTTCAGATCAATCGCAGGAGGACATACAACGATATCAACATCATCCCAATTACGATTGTACTGATTGCATAACTGCTGAGTTAAAACGATCGCTTCAGGAATCGTTTTATTCATTTTCCAATTGCCAGCCATTAAATACTTACGCATACAAACCCCCTACTTAAGTGCTTCTACGCCTGGTAGAGCTTCACCCTGAACAAGCTCCATAGATGCTCCACCGCCGGTTGAAATAAATGTCATTTGATCTGCTAGGCCAAACTTGTTTACTGCAGCAACACTGTCGCCGCCACCAATAATTGTGGCTGCTTCTTTATTTGCTGCAACAGCTAAAGCAACACCTTTTGTGCCAGCCTCAAATGAAGACATTTCAAAAACACCCATAGGGCCATTCCAGAATACCGTCTTTGCTCCTGCAATAGCCTCAGCGTAAGCCTTTGTTGTTTCTTCACCAATATCTAATCCCATCATGGAATCAGGAATAGCATCGACACCACACATTACCGTATTGGCATCGTTAGCAAATGCATCAGCGCAAACAACATCAGTAGGAAGAAGAATAGTAACACCCTTCTGCTTTGCCTTTTCAAGCATTTCGGAAGCGCGTTCTACCCAGTCAGCTTCCATAAGCGAAGTGCCGACCGAATAACCTTGCGCAACTAGGAAAGTGAAGCACATTCCTCCACCAATAATCAGTGTGTCACACTTATCAATTAAAGCGTCAATAACCGCAACCTTGTCAGAAACTTTAGAGCCACCCAAAATTGCAACAAAGGGATGCTCTGGATTTTCGAGCATTGAAGTAAGAGTTGTTACTTCCTTTTCCATAAGCATACCTGCATATGCTGGTAAATAGGCTGCAACTCCTGCCGTAGAAGCATGAGCGCGATGTGCAGCACCAAATGCATCGTTTACATACACATCAGCCAGAGAAGCAAGCTCTTTTGCAAATTCGGGATCATTTTTCTTTTCACGCTTGTCGAAACGAAGATTCTCCAGCAATACCACATCGCCATCGTTGAGGTTAGCAACGCATTCTTTAGCAGAATCACCAATCGTATCGGTAGCGAAGGCAACAGGCTTTCCTAGGACTTTTGAAAGATGCCCTGCAACGGGAGCCAAAGAAAACTCAGCCTGATAACCCGTTCCTTCAGGGCGTCCCAAATGACTACACAAAATAACCTTTGCACCATGTTCAATAAGATATGAAATGGTAGGAAGAGCTGCCTGAATACGGGTATCATCACTTACTTTGCCATCTTCCAAAGGAACATTGAAATCAACACGACACAGTACGCGCTTGCCTGATACGTCAGCATCAGCAAGAGTTTTTACTTTGCTCATAGTTCGCCTTTCTCTAACAAACAAAAGAGAGCCCCTTATAGAGGCTCTCTTTTATAAATACTAACTTTTGATTATCTCCAACATCCGAAACAATCAAATTACAGCATGATCTTCGCGAGATCTTTAACGCGATTTGAATAGCCCCATTCATTGTCATACCAAGATACGCACTTAACAAGATTGCCCTTGCCGCCAAGTACCATCGTAAGCTTGCTATCGAAAAGCGAAGAATGAGGATCGCCCACAATGTCCATGGACACAATTGGATCTTCCACATAAGCAAGAATGCCCTTCATTGGACCTTCTGCAGCAGCCTTAATAGCTGCATTGATCTCTTCAACAGTTACTTCTTTTTCCAGTTCAACAGTAAGGTCAACCATGGATCCATCAGGAGTTGGAACGCGAGTTGCAAATCCATCCAACTTGCCCTTCAACTCTGGAAGAACCAAAGCAACCGCACGAGCAGCACCAGTAGTGGTAGGAATCATTGAAAGATTTGCAGCACGAGCACGACGAAGATCCTTATGGGATTGGTCTAGAACCTTCTGGTCATTTGTATATGAATGAATAGTATTCATGAAGCCGCGCTTAATGCCGAAGTTGTCCATCAAAACCTTTGCAAATGGTGCGAGGCAGTTAGTGGTACAAGAAGCATTCGAAACAATATTATGTTTCTCAGGATCATACTTATCATCGTTTACGCCCATAACAATGGTGATATCTTCATTCTTAGCAGGAGCGGTAATCAAAACCTTCTTTGCGCCAGCATCGATATGAGCACGAGCAGCATTTGCATCCGTAAAGAATCCCGTAGATTCAATTACCAGCTCAACTCCAAGTTCACCCCAAGGAAGGTTCTTAGGATCTCGATCAGAAAGAACTTTTACCGTCCTTCCATCAACAACAATAGAATCGCCCTCTACTTTTACTTCATCATATACGCGACCATGAATAGAATCGTACTTTAACAGATGAGCAGCAGCGGTGATGCTACCAGGATCGTTAATTGCGACAATATCGAACGCTGGATCCTTTTCCATTGCTCGAAAAACAAGTCGGCCAATTCGACCGAAGCCGTTGATACCAACCTTGGTTGCCATTGGGCTCCCCTTTCAGCTGTGTTATAGATAAGTGCGCCATGTAGTTGCACAAACATAAAACATGACTGTATTTATTCTAACATGCAAAACTATCAGAAAAGGAATATGAAGAAACTTTGTCAGAGGTAATCGTATGGTGTGCAACCAATGCAGCCAATAATGCAACAAACGCTTATTTTTTTGTAGGTTTACCTGATACCTCACGCGCCATTTGTTCAATTCTACGAACACGATGATATATCGCTGACTTTGATAAAGGTGGATTAGCCCGCTCACCTAGTTCTTTAAGAGTGGCTTCTGGATACCTCACACGCAACTGAATGTACTCCTGCA
>USPD01000043.1 GCA_900556585.1 uncultured Eggerthella sp. | reverse complement strand
CTCAAGGAGGTCGTAAACATCCTCAACAAGAGCTTATCCATATTGATACCACCAATATTCTATTCATCCTAGGTGGTGCTTTTGTGGGTCTACCTGACATCATTGCGGAACGTGTTGGTAAGACAAGTATTGGCTTTGGTTCAGAAATGCCTGAATCAAAGCGTGCTGCTGATGCGGAGCTGCTCAATCAGGTTCTTCCTGAAGACCTGCATAAATATGGCATGATTCCTGAATTTATTGGACGTATTCCGGTAATCACATCCTTAAAGGAATTGTCTAAGGAAGACTTAGTTCGTGTATTGACCGAACCTAAGAATGCTTTGGTAAAGCAATACAAGGCCATGTTCGCGTATGAAGATGCAGAACTTATTTTTGAAGATGATGCATTAGAGGCTATGGCGCAACAGGCGTTAGAGCATCAAACCGGTGCACGTGGTTTGCGTAGCATCTGTGAGCGTGCTTTGCAGGATGTTATGTATGAATTACCCGAACATAAAGGAACAAAACGCGTGGTAATTCGAAAGAGCGATATTGATGGTGATACTAAGCCTGAAATTGAGCAAGTTGATCTTTCGCAAGCAAAAAAGAGTGATCAGGAATAACGCGTATAGCTACTATGAGCGCAGCTGCCAAGTTATTTGAGCAGTGCGCTCATTTTTGTACGTTGAACAATTAAAAAAGCGTAGCTAAGTGTTTAGCGAGTATAGTGTGAGTAATGATTAAAACTTTAGGAAGGAAGGATTCCATGTCGTCAGACAAAAAAAGCGAAATGCCAGCATATGGTGACTGGGAAAAGCCGCTTTTCGATGCCTGGAAAAAGCAGGGATATTTTTCTCGTACGCCAGGATTTGGCAAGAATGGTGCTAATACCTATACCGTGGTAATTCCTCCTCCTAATGTTACTGGCATGCTTCACATGGGTCATGCTCTAAACGATACTATCCAGGACACTTGCGTTCGTCATGCTAGAATGCAGGGCTACCAAACGCGCTGGATTTTAGGCACTGACCATGCTGGCATTGCAACGCAAACAAAAGTTGATAAAAAACTTGCTTCAGAAGGAATTTCTCGTTTAGAGATTGGACGCGAAAAGTTTCTGGATGCTTGCTGGGATTGGCGTGAAGAATACGGCAATACTATTGTCAAGCAAATTGCTGGTATGGGTTGCTCTTGTGATTATTCGGATGAAAAATTCACCATGTCACCTGAATATGCCAAGGCAGTTCGTAAAGTATTTTGCGATTGGTATCATGATGGCTTGATTTATAAGGGTCGTCGTATTGTTAACTGGTGTCCTTCTTGTACTACCGCTATCGCGGATGACGAAGCTGAATACGTAGATGAAAAAGGACATCTTTGGTATTTGCGCTATCCTCTGTCTGAACCAGTAGATGGTATTGAATATTTGGTAGTAGCTACAACGCGTCCTGAAACCATGCTGGGTGACACGGGTGTAGCGGTTTCGCCAAAGGATGAACGCTATAAGAATCTTATTGGCAAGACTATCGATCTTCCTATTGTTGGTCGTAAAATTCCTATTTTTGCTGACTATTATGTTGACAGCGAATTTGGTACTGGTGCGGTGAAAACAACGCCTGCTCATGATCCAAATGACTATGCAATGGGTCAGCGCAATAACTTGGAACAAATTAATATCTTTGATGAGCATGCAGTAGTGGTAGAAGGCTACGGTAAGTTCAGCGGTATGACACGCGATGAAGCTCGTGAAGCTATTGTTGCTGAATTTGAAGCGCTCGGCTTACTTGATCATGTAGAAGAACATGATCATTCTGTTATGACCTGCTATCGCTGCCATACTAAGTTGGAACCATGGCTTTCCGAACAGTGGTTTGTGGCGGTTGATCGTTTGAAGCAGCGTGCTGCTGAAGTTGTTGAGAATGGGGAAGTCCAGTTCCATCCTGCTCGTTGGAAGCAAGTATATTTAGACTGGTTAGCTAACCTGAAGGACTGGTGCATTTCTCGTCAGTTATGGTGGGGACACCGAATCCCTATGTTTTATTGCGATGAGTGCGGCTGGGAAGACGCTCTCATGGAAGATGCTGAAGTGTGCCCTAAATGTGGTGCTAAACTGCGTCAGGATGAAGACGTTCTGGATACATGGTTCTCTTCTCAGCTGTGGCCTTTCGCTACACAAGGTTGGCCTGAAACTACTGAAGAATTAGATAAAACCTATCCAACGCAAATGCTTTCTACAGCTCGTGACATTATGGGCTTGTGGGTTGCGCGTATGGTTATGTCTTCGTTGTACTTCACTGATCAAATTCCTTTTAAGGACGTTATCATTCATCCAACGGTAATGGCTGCCGATGGTAAGCCTATGTCGAAGAGCCGTGGCAATGGTGTTGATCCGTTAAAGTTGATGGAAAACTATGGTGCCGATGGTATGCGCTTTGGCTTGCTTATGCAGGTAACGGGCGCTCAGGATTTGAAGTTTAATGAAAATAAACTGGTAAGCAGTCGTAATTTTGCTAACAAAATTCGCAACGCTGCGCGCTTTGTTATGATGAATTTGGATGACTATACGCCAGGAAACCCTGAGCCTGTAACTCCTGCTGACCGTTGGATTTTCTCCCGTTTGGCTCGCTTGGTTTCAAGCGTGGATGAAGCGTATAAAGAATACGAATTCAGTGACATGACTCGTGAGTTATACGCATTCTTCTGGAATGAGTTCTGCGACTGGTATATTGAGCTTTCTAAACCTCGCTTAGCAGCAGGTGGCCAGGATCGTGCAGCATGCCAGCGTAATCTTGTATTTGTTTTGGATACCGCGTTGCGTTTACTACATCCTGCAATGCCTTTCGTTACAGAGCAAATCTATCAAGACTTGCCTTGCGAAAAGGATTCGCAGTACTTAATGATGGCTGCTTGGCCTGATGCAGATGAATTAGCGCACTACATCGATCCCGATGCTGAGCGCGCTCTTGCTATTGTTACGCAAAGTGTTTCTGGCATTCGTTCCATTCGTGCTCGCTACGGTATTTCCCCTAAAACAACCCTTGATATGGTTGTAAAAGCACATAACGTTACTGCAGTTGATGTATTTAATGAACAGCAAGATCTTATTGTTGCTTTGGGTAATGTGAATATTATTGAAGTTTCTGAAACCGCAGAAAAGCCAGCAGAATCTACTATGCGTCTTGCCGACGACGTGGAAGTCTATGTGATACTAAGTGGTTTGGTTGACTTTGGTGCTGAACAGGCGCGCTTGGAAAAGGAAATTGGCAAGCTTGAAAAAGACCGTGTAAAGTTTGATAAGAAGCTTTCTAATCCGGGATTCTTGGCGAAAGCTGCACCTGAGATTATTGAAAAAGATCGTGCTAAATTGGCAGATATTGTTGATCGCATGGAGCGTCTGCATGCTGAATTGGCGGAAATGAAGCAGGAAGGGTAATCAATGAGCGATTTGATTTCTCAAATATTTACACCTGAAGTAATGGGTATTTTCACTGTTATTATTATTCTTTTTGTAATTCTGTATGTCCTGTCAATTTTTTGGTCAGTGCGCGATGCTTCGTTGCGTGATATACCTTGGGCACTTGGCTTGCTTTCCATAATTCCTGTTGTTGGTCTTGTGGCTTATTGTATGGTTCGTCCTGCTTTGCTTAAGACTGATCGTGAAGAACAGGATTTGGAAATTGCTTTAAAGCGTCGTGAATTGATGCGCTATGGCGATTGTGCGAATTGCGGTTATCCTGTTGAGGAGGATTACGTAATGTGTCCAAACTGCCATCAGCGATTGAAGAATCTCTGCCCAACATGTCATCATGCGCTTGATCCTTCGTGGTCGGTATGCCCTTATTGCACCACTCCTATTGGAAGCGGTAAATAAGTATTAATGGTGGGTATACCAAATAGCGGATCAACTGATAGTGAAGCGAGGTTTTGGTTGAAAGATTTCTGCGTAAGGTATGTGCGGTAAAACGCAGAGCATACGTGAAGATATCGTTTCAAATGCGTGAAACTTTATTGAGATACAAGCATCTAGTCTATTGCTTTTTAAGTTTCGCTTTGAGATTCGTATAAATATGATA
>USPD01000042.1 GCA_900556585.1 uncultured Eggerthella sp. | reverse complement strand
TGGTTGCTGCTGTGGTTGGAAATCAGGCTGCGACGTTGGTTGCTGCTGTGGTTGGAAATCAGGCTGCGACGTTGGTTGCTGCTGGTACTGAAAATCTTGTTTAACTTGCGTTTGTGGTTGCGGTGAGGTTTGCTGATAGGGGTTTTGGGGCATGGAATGTGCTTGGCGCGTAGAAGTTTCGCGTGTAGGAGTTTGAGGGGGATTACCCCAATAAGAAGGATCAGGCATCTTCTTTGTCATGAATAGTCCTTTCGCAATACTCGTGAGCTGTTATAGCAACAAAGTCACAAGCGTGTTGCGGGCATACGGCACAGCAAATACCGCATGCATTGCAGCGTGTCACATCAACAATAGGATAACCCTGTTCACTAATTCTCCTTGCACCTGTAGGACAAGCGTTAACACAAGTATGTGATTGTTCGCAGGCACTGTAATTGGTTATGGTGGCGTATCGTTCCAGAAGTGCTGCACGTTCTGGAAGGGCACGAGCTGCTTGAACAATAAGGTGTTGCCTTGGCCATTCTGGGCTTTGGCGAAACGCTGTAGGAATGTTTTTGGCTTGTTGAGCACCTTTTATGCGGCCTTGAGCGCGAAGGCGCTCCTGGTTTTCGTGAAAAGCATCAAGGGTACCAGCGTTTCTTTGACGGTGTTTTCCTGTTGCAATATCCATGCCTTCATTGGCAAGAACTGCAAGTAAGTCTCGCCTGCTTCCTTCATCAATGTTAGCGTACATTGATAAAACCGATTCGCGCTCAGGAATAAGTTTCGCGCGTTGCATGCTGCGGCCTGTCCATGATTGTGCTTGATCAATTGCGTGATGAAACAACATAGGAGCGATTTCTCCTGCTGCTTGGCAATCTTGGCAATAAGTTTCATCCAGAAATAGTTCTACCGGTATATTTTTCGCTAACAAATAGCTCCAGAATTCTGGAGGGACAGAAGCTAGGCAAGGAAGAATGATGACGTTGCTGCGAGGAGCAAGGCCTTCAAAAATGTGTTCGTTGCAAGTAAAGCAAACGAATCCTTCTGATTTTGCCTCGCGTTCGCAGCGGGCTGCGAGATCTCCAAGTGTGATGCGGCTCCATGCAAAAGCATCGCAAATGCCTGCGCATATCCCACAATAGGTGCATTTCTCTGAATCAATATTAGGACCATCATTGGTAAGGGAGATAGCTTGATGAGGGCAGGCGGCAACGCAACGTTGGCATCCTGATCCGTAGGGTGCGGTGCACCAGGAATTGAGAGCTACGATTTCTTCGCGGATTGGAACGATCACGGCATCATTGATGCCTTCGGATTCCATGGCATCTTCTAGTGCAGTTTCAGATTCAATGTTATCGAGAATAGCTTCGAAAGGAGCAACAGTATCGGCATTAGTATCAGCCGTGTTTGCTCTTGGTGATTTTCCTGCGCCACTAACAAATTCCTCTTCAACTCTGTAAGAGGTTGAAGAGGAATTGGAATTAGGTATGTTTTGATTGTTAGGCACCAAATACCTCACGTAAGGTGTAGTCAATACGTGCGACAACATCTTCACGCTTCATGAGCTCAATGGACTCAAAAAGCGGTGGGGAAACCTGCGATCCTGTAACAGCAACGCGAATAGGTTGGAAAATAAGCTTTGCTTTGAGCCCCATAGTGCCTACAAGCTCACGGCAGGTATCTTGCAGAGGATCACATTCCCAAGCAATGGATTCATCTGCTAAAATATCGCGGACTTTTTGCAAAACTTCATCAGCGCGACATCCTTCTTTAAGAAGGTTTTTCTGAACTGATTTTTCGTCTAATGTTACGTTCGGACCGTCAAAAATGAAGGCAAGCTTTTCTGGTGCTTCGGTTAAACGTTTCATGCGTTCTGCTACCAGCGGATAGAGCTTTTCGTACCAGTCGCGATTAGCTTCAATTTTTTCTTGAGTGGTTAGTCCTGCATCAATCAAGAATGGAGCTACAGCATTTACCCACGCACTTGCACCCATGGCTTTAATATATTCGCCGTTCATCCAATCAAGTTTGGTTTCATCAAAAATAGCATCTTTGCGTGTGATGCGATCAAGGCTAAATTCACGGCAGAGTACGTCGGTGGGGATAATAGTAGTTTCGCCGTCAAGAGACCATCCAAGCAGCGCCAAGAAATTAACCAGTGCTTCTGGTAAATAACCCATTGCTTGGTACTGTTCTACTGAAGTAGCGTTGCGGCGCTTGGAGAGCTTCTTGCCGTCTGCACCCAAAATCATAGACAAGTGTGCAAACGTAGGAACGTCATAGCCAAGAGCTTCGTAGATAAGAATTTGGCGTGGGGTGTTTGATAGATGATCATCGCCGCGGATAACGTGAGTGATCTGCATATTGGCGTCATCACACACAACGGCAAAGTTGTATGTTGGGGTGCCATCAGTGCGAACAAGGATCATATCATCCATAACATCGGCAGGGAATGACATATCTCCATATACCGCATCTTTAAATTCAATAGGACCATGATTGTCGGGCACCTTTAAGCGCCATACGTGAGGCTCGCCAGCTTCTATGCGGCGTTTGGCTTCTTCCTTGTCTAAATTGCGACAAGTTCTATCATAGCCAGAATAGCCACCTTCGCTTTTTTCTGCCTCAGCGCGCTTCGCATCCAATTCTTCTTTGGTGCAGAAGCAAGGATATACTGCATCGCGCTCTTTTAGGCGCTCCAATGCTTCTTTGTAAGTGTCGAAGCGCTGAGTTTGCAAGTAGGGTCCAAATTCGCCGCCTACTTCAGGACCTTCGTCCCATGTAAGGCCGAGCCATTTCATAGCACGTAAAATTACCTGCTTGTTTTCTTCGGTTGAACGCTCAGGATCGGTGTCTTCGATGCGAAGAATAAACGAACCACCCTGTGCTTTTGCAAAAGCCCAGTTGTAAATAGCGGTACGAGCACCGCCAATATGAAGTTCGCCAGTTGGAGAAGGTGCAAAGCGTACGCGTACAGGCTTTGACTGATCACTCATAGGGTTGTCCTTTCATATTATCTAGCGTTTAGATAATAAACGATTCGCGCACTTTGTGACAGGGTGCCAACGGAGTAGAAGCCTGCAGAGATTGTGATTTCTATATTTCAACTTCATTCTGTAAGTTTTGGCTTATTAGGGGTTGGTGTTAAGGGCGCTTCTGGATAAGCATGGCATGCCAAATTTGCAATAAGTGTTGCAGAATCTTTGGTTCCGATGACGCTTGAATCGATTGACAAATGATACGAATTGATGTCAGTCCATTGAGACCCTACGTACTGTTCGCAATGATCACGGCGTTCTTTATCCACGCGTTCAATCATTTCAGCGGCTTTCATATGGTCTACGTTTTCGCGCTCCATGACACGTCCGATACGAGGAACTAATGGTGCATGTACAAAAACATTAAACACATTAGGGCGCTTCTTTAATACTGCGCCAGCGCATCGACCAACAAGTACGCAGCTTCCCTCATTGGCGATGCGCGTGATAGCGCGTGCTTGGGCAAGCCATAACTCATCGGTTTGGGTGGGCTCAATGCCAAAGCTTGCGTAGCTCTGCATATATAGGTTATACATAATGCCGCGACGAACTTCCTGTTCGTGTTCTTTAACATAACTAGGGGTTAGACCAGATTCTTTTGCGGTGAGCTCAATAAGCGAGCGATCAAAAACGGGAATATTGAGCTTCTTACCAACTGCTTGCCCAATTTCGCGTCCGCCAGAGCCGAATTCGCGGGAAATGGTAATAACTAAAGGAGTTTCTTCTGGGTTTTCTGCAGAAACTGGAACATGCTCTTCGGAATCTTGTGCTTGGACGTTTTCTGGAGAAGCCATTGTTGTTGCGGTAAGAGTGATATGACCTTTGATTGGGCAGAATTTTTCGAAGTGCGGGAACAACTTGTTAAGGGCTCCTACGATCGCACCAACAAAGAGTGCTGAAATAATGGTTCCTTCGCGTACACCATAAAGACCCCCCATTGCTACAAGAGAAATAATAGTTGCGATAACGACAAGCGATGTATCGAAACCAATTTTACATTTAGGGAATGGCCATTTCGACACTTTGGCAACACTGAGTACCACGCCCTCTCCTGGAAGAGTTAAAAAGCTTGCTTTTACCTG
>USPD01000041.1 GCA_900556585.1 uncultured Eggerthella sp. | reverse complement strand
CTCGTAGATCGCGCGCGTGGAGAACGGGGAGAGGATGACGCGGAAGCCCAGATCGCGGAAGAACGTTGCCCAGAAGGGATAGTTTTCGTACATATTTAACGCACGAGGAATACCAACAGTTGCTCGTGTAGCTTCTTCTTTAGTAAGCGGTGTGTAATGGTCGAACATTCTATGCGTCTTGTATTCAAATAAATTAGGAACTTTAGCTGCTTCCTGTGCTAAGCCTGCACCTTTTTCGCAACGATTGCCTGTAATGAAACGTCGGTGTTTACCTGTTGTTTCATCCACACCAAAATCATTGATCGTTAGCAAGCAATGATTCGAACATGCTTTGCAGCGAATATTGCGATGGGTAGGTTCAAGAGCTTCAAGAGCTGATAAATCAAGCATGGTAGTCTGAGCTGGATTACCAGTGCGAGCCTCAGCATCATGAGCGCGATCACGCGCCAGGAGAGCTGCACCATAAGCACCCATATTGCCAGCAATATCAGGACGAACTGCATTTGTTTCAGCTAATTGTTCAAAAGCACGCAGTACCGCATCATTCAAGAACGTACCGCCCTGAACAATAACCTTTGACCCAACTTCTTTAGGGTCTCTAATTTTAATTACTTTAAACAACGCATTCTTGATAACAGAAAGCGCAAGACCTGCAGCAATATCTCCTACCGTTGCACCCTCTTTTTGAGCCTGCTTAACGCGGCTATTCATAAACACTGTGCAACGACTACCTAAATCCACCGGATTACGTGCCTCAATAGCGCTTTGAGCAAATTCAGAAACACTTAAATCAAGACCTGATGCAAAGCTTTCAATAAATGAACCACAACCAGATGAGCAAGCTTCGTTTAGCATGATGTGCTCAATTACACCATCTTTAACACGTAAGCACTTCATGTCCTGACCGCCAATGTCCAAAATGAATTCAACACCTGGCAGCATTTCCTCAGAACCACGCAAGTGAGCTACTGTTTCAATTTCGCCCGAATCAACACGAAGCGCTTCAAGCAATAAAGCTTCGCCATAGCCTGTAACCGTTACATGACCAATGCGAACTTTGGATTTTCCAGAAGCAGAATCTAGCGGCAATTGATTGTAGAGCTCCGCTACTGCTCGCTTAGCACATCCTAAAACGTCACCTTTATTGTTCATGTAGGTGCTCCACAACAGTGCACCATCTTCAGAAATCAAAGCCGCCTTAAATGTTGTAGAGCCCGCATCGATACCTAAATATGCAGCTCCTTCGTAGGTAGCTAAATCTTCACGACGAACTTTTTCATTGTCGTGGCGTTCTTTAAACTCTTTATAGTCCTCTTCATCTTTGAACAAAGGAGGAAGACGAACTACTTCGCTACCTTGAACATCACCCAAGTTTTCAAGACGCTCAACAACATCACTGAGTAATTCAGGCACAGCATTCATACTTGCCAAGGCACAACCACCAGCAACAAACAAATGAGCGTTATCAGGAACGATGATGTGTTCATCATCTAATTCAAGCGTTTCATAAAAACGTTTACGTAATTCAGGTAAGTATTGGAGTGGACCACCTAAAAATGCTACGTATCCACGAATAGGACGACCACAAGCAAGACCAGAAATTGTCTGAGTAACTACTGACTGAAAAATAGAAGCTGCAATGTCTTCTTTCTTTGCACCCTCATTAAGTAACGGCTGAACATCCGTCTTTGCGAAAACACCACAACGGCTTGCAATCGGATATAAAACCGTATGATTTTTAGCAAGCTCGTTTAATCCACTTGCATCGGTATCCAGCAAAGAAGCCATCTGGTCAATAAATGCACCAGTACC
The DNA here is from genome assembly GCA_900556585.1 of uncultured Eggerthella sp. Classification (GTDB taxonomy): domain Bacteria; phylum Actinomycetota; class Coriobacteriia; order Coriobacteriales; family Eggerthellaceae; genus Anaerotardibacter. The sequence continues at coordinate 2,422 of USPD01000041.1, read as the reverse complement.
GCCTGCACAAGTACCATTCATACGCTGTTCAATGCCATTATCGAAATAGATAATTTTGGCATCTTCACCACCGAGTTCAATGGCAACATCAGTCTTAGGAATAAATGTTTCAACAGCAGTCTTGGAAGCAATTACTTCCTGGACAAATTCCAAATTAAGCCACTGTGACAGCAACAAACCACCTGAACCAGTGATAGCAATTGTTGCAGGCTGATCAGGAAATTGCTGTGCAGCTTCTCGCAAGACTTCTAAAACAGTAGCGCGAACATCAGCATGATGACGACGATAAACCGAATAAACTATTTGTTGATTATTGTCTAATACCGCTACTTTTACCGTAGTGGATCCAACATCAATACCCAAATGAAGCCTTGTACTGCCCATCTGTTCAGATGCCATGATTAATTCTCCTTACAATCGAATAGGTTCGCCAGGCTTAATAAAAAGCAATCTCATGGCAATACGCGCCATTTGTTCAGAATCTTCTTTCATTCCCGTTTCTATCCAACGAGTAATAACACCTAAATAAGCCGATGCATAAAAAGATAAGTAATAGCCCACGAATGGATCGGGGTCATTACGATACTTTTCATGAAGAACACCCTGAATTAAATTTGTGCAAACGCTATCTCGCAAACGTGATCCAAAACGCGAATCCCCTCCTGGCCCTAAAACCGCGTGAAAGAAATCGCCCTGCTCTCGCAAATAGTCAAAAAGAGTAATAAGAAAAGGAAGCGGTTTTTTAGCAACGCAATATGCCATAACATCACGTACCGCTAAGGTACCCATTTCTGACTGAATACGAGAAATGTCATCCATAACTTCATCTTCTAAGGTAGCTAAAAGATCTTCCTTGTCAGAAAAATGGTTATAGAAGGTGCCCCGATTCAAATCAGCAGCACTACATAGATCATTTACCGTAATAGCTTCGAAGCCTTTAGTTTCCATCAAAGAAATTAATGCGCTTCGCAAAGCCTTTTTTGACTTCACAATACGTCTATCTTGAGAAGAAGGACTTACGGTTTCGGGACGAGTATGTCCAACTTTGGTCATGCACCTACCAATCAATCGAGCTAATATCTCTGCCGCTATTATATTTCAACAGCACGCACAATAATAGACACACTGTTCAAAAACTCTATTGAAATCTTGCATAAATTACCGAATGTATATAAATAAACCTAAACCGTCTTGAAAATATGGCACTCAATATAAATTCAAATGCGTATAGCCCGCATTTTCATTTTATTTTTGGTATGCTTCACACTAGTTTTATTTATCACGGAAAGGTTTTGCAAACATGCAAATTACTCCTGAAGAAATCGCCGAAACTTTGGCTATGGTCAGTCAACAACATCTTGATATTCGAACCATTACCTTAGGGCTTAATCTCAAAAGCTGTACTCATGAAGATGTTCAAGTTATGGCACGCAAAGTTTATGACAAAATGACTTCTGCCGCCGAAAAACTTGTACCTACTGCAGAACAGCTAGAGCGCGAATACGGTATTCCTATCGTGAATAAACGAATCTCAGTCACTCCAATTGCAGAAATATGCGCAGCAACTGATGCTACAGATGTATCCCCCATTGCCGTTGCAATGGATAAGGCAGGCAAAGAAGTTGGAGTAGACTTTGTAGGCGGTTTTTCAGCATTAGTTCATAAAGGTGCAACTAAGGCTGATATCACTCTAATGGAGTCTATCCCTAAAGCGCTCGCAATCACCGACAACGTTTGCGCTTCAGTAAACATTGGCTCAACCCGCGCAGGCATAAATATGGACGCCGCGCTCCGAATGGCTGGAATCATAAAAAAATCAGCTGAGCTAACAGCTGATCGTCAATGCATCGGTGCAGGTAAATTGGTGGTTTTCTGCAATGCAGTTGAAGATAACCCATTTATGGCTGGTGCATTTCATGGCGCAGGAGAATCCGATGCTGTTATAAATGTAGGGGTTTCAGGCCCTGGTGTTGTCAATGCAGTGTTGCGCAATATGCCAAAAGAAGCCGACATGACCAGCATCGCTGAAGCAATTAAAGCTACTGCTTTCAAGATTACACGTGCAGGTGAACTCATGAGCCAAGAAGCAAGCAAACGCCTTGGTGTTCAGAAAGGTATTCTGGATTTGTCATTAGCGCCAACACCAGCTGAAGGTGACTCTGTAGCTGAAATCCTTGAAGCAATTGGCGTTGGTACCTGCGGTGGTCCTGGTACTACTGCAGCACTTGCCATGCTTAACGACGCTGTGAAAAAAGGTGGTGTCATGGCAAGTTCTAGTGTTGGCGGACTTTCTGGTGCATTTATTCCTGTATCAGAAGATGCTCTGAAAAAGGGCTTAAGTGAGACCAGATGGCAGGGACGTATGGAAACTGTACTTCCGGGGGTAATCGTGGATGGAGCACATAACGAAGACGGAGTGGCA
>USPD01000040.1 GCA_900556585.1 uncultured Eggerthella sp. | reverse complement strand
GCATGGGCGATGTGGTTAGCATCATTGAAACTGCTTCAAAGCTTAAAGCTGAAGAAATTGAGGAAGAAGAAGCTGAACGCTTGGCGCGCGGCAATCTTACCCTCAATGACTTTTTGCTTATGAAGCAGCAGGTTAACAAAATGGGTGGCATTCAAAAACTGGTGAGCGCTTTGCCTGGTGGTGACAAAGCTATGCGTGAAGGGCAGGTAAATGAACATGCCCTTGACGATATGACAGTAATTATTAGCTCTATGACTAAACGTGAACGTGAACATCCAGAAATATTAAACGGTTCTCGTAAAGCACGCATTGCAGCAGGCGCTGGCGTAAAAGTGTATCAAGTTAATCAATTGCTCAAGCAGTTTACTGAAACTAAAAAAATGGTTCGTCGCATGATGGATCAGCAGGAAGCTGCGTATGCTCGTAAGGGTAAGAAGGGCAAAAAAGGTAAGAAGGGTAAAAACAGCAAGCGTAGAATGGGTGTTCCTGGAATGGCAGGCTTGTCTATTCGTGATATGAAGAAGATGCAAGACATGATGAGTGGTCTTGATGATTCTGCTTCTAAGAGGTAATATCAATAATTGCTGTTTTGCGACCCGAAATAATAAAGGGTTTTCGGGTATCGCGTGTAAAGTTTTAGAAGGAGTACAACTCGATGGCAGTCAAGATCCGTCTCGCCCGTCACGGCGCTAAAAAGGCACCTTATTATCGTATCGTTGTAGCTGACTCTCGTGCTCGTCGCGATGGTCGTTATATTGAGCAGGTTGGCACCTACAATCCTTGCACCACTCCTGCAACTGTAAACATCGACCTTGAAAAGGTTGACAAGTGGGTTGCTGATGGCGCAAAGCCTACTGATACTGTAGCTCGCCTCGTTGAGGCAGAACGCAAGAACGCATAAGTCATGGCGGATTCCCGCGAAGATATTGCTAACTTGGTAGAATCCTTGGTCGTTCCTTTAGTGGACGATCCAGATGCTGTTGAAATTATTTCAACAGATACTGAAGATGGTGCAACTTTGGTTAAAATTAGCGTTGCTGATGAAGACACTGGCAAGGTTATTGGTCGTCAAGGTCGTGTTATCAAGGCTATTCGTACCTTGTGCCGCGCAGCAGCTTCTCGCAACGGCGCTGCCGTTGAGGTAGAAATTATTGACTAGGATTCCAAAAGGCATGGATTCCTGGATAAATATTGCTGCGCTTCTTAGCGCTAAAACAAAAGAGGGAGGGCTTTTCGTTAAAGCAACGGAAGGTCTTCCTTTTTTGCTGTCAAATGGGCTTGAAGTAACCTTTGTCCCTCCAATTCTTCGTTTTCCTCGTTCTTCTACCGTCAAACGCATAGAAGAACCTTCGCCTGGTAAGTATCTTGTGTACTTTGACGATATAACAACGCGTAGCGAAGCTGAAAAGCTCGAAGGACATTATTGCCTTGTTCGCAAAAATGATCTTCCTGACAATTTTGATGAAACTGAAGAAGTTGATGTTGTTGGCTTTGTCGTTAGTGATGAATCGCTTGGTGAAATAGGAAGCGTTGTTCGTATCGAAGAAAATCCCGCTCATCCTTTACTGGTGGTAGCGCGTGGTGATTCCTCTTCAGGCGAAGATGCTTCATCGGAAGCGCTTATTCCTTTAGTGGACGCATTTATTGTTGATATTGATGAGCAAAAGCGAACTATATCAGTTTCTTTGCCTGATGGTTTATTAGATCTCTAGGAGTTGTTAATGAAGATAGAAACCCTTTCTGTGTTTCCTCATTGTTATGACTCGGTCATGAATGAATCAATGATGCGCATTGCACAGGAAAAAGGGTATCTAGATTTTACTGCTCACGATTTAAGAAACTGGACTCATGACAAGCACCGCACCACTGATGATGAACCGTATGGGGGCGGTCAAGGTCTCGTTATGAAATGCGAGCCTATTTTTGAAGCTTGTGATGAACTGTTCGCGGCTGCGGATGAAAAACCGTATGTCATCTTTCTTTCTCCAACAGGTGAAGTGTTTAATGATGCGTTAACGCTTGAACTTGCGCGCAAGCCACATCTCTTTTTTATTTGTGGTCATTACGAAGGTATTGACGAGCGTGTGTATTCGCTTGCTGATAAAGTTATTTCAATCGGCGATTATGTTTTAACAAGTGGTGAATTGGCATCAATGGTGGTAATTGATGCGGTGGTTCGTCGTATAGATGGTGTTTTGGGAGACGAAGGAAGCGCCGTTGATGAAAGCTTCTACGATGGGTTGCTTGAATACCCTCAATACACACGTCCAGCAGAATACAGGGGTATGCGCGTTCCTGATGTTTTGTTGTCAGGTCATCACGCTAAAATTGCTCAATGGAGGCGCGAACAAAGCTTAAAGCGCACTCTTCGTTGGCGTCCTGATTTGCTGGAGAACGCAAATATTAGCGATTCTGAACGAAAATTTCTTGATTCTCTTGATATCGACTAAAAATCAATGGCTACTTTGTCTTACTATGGGAACATTGTTATTTTGATTTGTTTTTATTTGCCACATTAGTAATAAGAAGGGATGAGGCTCGTGAATTCTGGTGCGCATGCTGCCGGGCAACAGCCGGGTATCATAAGACGGTTCCTGAGCTTTATTGTATGTATTGCCGTTGTTCTTGTTGCGGCTTGGGGAATTAGAACGTATGTTGCGGAGCCTTTTGAAGTGCCATCAGCTTCTATGGAAACCACTATCATGACAGGTGATAGGCTTTTTGCTGAAAAGGTAAGCTATCATTTTGAGGATCCAAAAGCAGGCGATATTGTGGTATTTTCTGACCCTCAAGTGCCATCTCGTGTTTTAGTGAAGCGTGTCATCGCAACAGAAGGTCAAGTAGTTTCTATGTCAGATGGCGTTTTGTATATTGACGGAGTTGCTCAGAGCGAACCTTACGTTACAGGCGAAACCTATCCACTATCACAAACGGCAGGTAATGTATCAATAAGTTATCCCTACATTGTTCCTGAAGGTGAAGTGTGGGTAATGGGGGATAATCGCGAAAACTCTTCCGATTCACGCTACTTTGGATCTATTGACGAAAACACTATTTTTGGAAAAGCAGTCTTTACGTATTGGCCATTAAATCGTATTGGTCTGCTATAACGTAGTTACTTTTTACGGTAAATGATAAAGGAGCTTTAATGACTAACCTTGGATCAGACGCAAATACCTCTTGCGCTTCTGAGGTGCTGACGTTTCAGGATATTATCTTGAGTCTTCAGCGCTATTGGGCGAATTTGGGATGCGTTATTATGCAGCCTTATGACAATGAAGTGGGCGCAGGTACCTTTCATACTGCAACTACGTTGCGCAGCTTAGGTCCAGATACCTGGAAAACTGCCTATGTCCAACCTTGCAGACGTCCCGCTGATGGTCGTTATGGTGAAAATCCTAATCGTTTGCAGCATTATTATCAGTTCCAAGTTTTGATGAAGCCTTCTCCTGATAACGTTCAGGATTTGTATCTTAATTCTTTGCGAGCTATTGGTATCGCTCCTGAGAAGCATGACATTCGTTTCGTTGAAGATGACTGGGAAAGCCCAACGCTTGGTGCATGGGGTCTTGGTTGGGAAGTTTGGCTCAACGGCATGGAAGTAACCCAGTTCACTTACTTTCAGCAAGTAGGTGGCTTTGAGTGCAGACCAGTACCTTCTGAAATTACCTATGGTCTTGAGCGCTTGGCTATGTATATTCAAGGTGTAGATTCTGTATATGATCTTGTATGGGCTCGCGGCGATGATGGCACGGTATTTACTTATGGCGATGTTTTCTTAGAAAACGAACGAGAGTTTTCTACCTATAACTTTGAAGTAGCTGATACTGATTTGTTGTTTGGCGAATTTGATCGTTACGAAGCCGAATGCAAACGAGTGCTTGAAGCAGGCCTTCCTTTACCTGCTTATGATTATGTTTTGAAATGCTCGCATGCATTCAATCTTCTTGATGCTCGAGGTGTAATCAGCGCCACTGAACGTATGGCTTATATTTTGCGTGTTCGTACAATCGCTAAAGCGTGCTGTGCGTCTTACTTAGAGCATGTAGTTGGCATTACCCCTGCACAGGATGAAAAAGGAGAATAGGAATGGCGCAGCAAAGTCTTGCTTTTGAAATTGGCACCGAAGAAATTCCTGCCTTTGATTTATCTAATGCAGTAAAACAACTTCATAGTCTTGCTCCACGTTTGCTTGATGAAGCAGCTATTCCTCATGGTGAAACTGAGGTATATTCTTCACCTCGTCGTTTAATCGTGGTGGTTAAGGATATTCCTGAAGCTACTGAAGAAAAGAATGAGGTTTTTAAAGGCCCTTCTGCAAAGATCGCTTTTGATGAACAGGGTAACCCCACTAAAGCAGCTCAGGGATTCGCCCGCGGTAAGGGTGTTGATCCAGCAGATTTAGTTGTAGAAGATGGATATGTATATGCCCATACGCATACTCCTTCAGTAAGCGTTGCAACCCTTTTGAGTGATGTTCTTGATGGTATTGTGCGAGGCATTTCTTGGCCAAAGTCGCAGCGTTGGGGT
>USPD01000039.1 GCA_900556585.1 uncultured Eggerthella sp. | reverse complement strand
AAGGAATCCCGCCATACGAGCCACATGAGGGTCGTATCCATACGTATGAGCGATTTTACGTGCCGTTTTAGCTACTGATAAGCTATGCACATAACGCTCTGGATCAACACGCTGCATCAACAAGCCTTTCATGTACTTATAAGAAGTAGAGCTAAAAGGTTTGTTTTCGTTTAGCCCGGTAATTTCAGTAGGCAGATATGCAAATTCCGACAACTCTTCACGTGTTGGTTCTCTTAATTCTGTATTCTTTTTCTTATCGGTGTTGGTATGGTTTTTGCCCATCAACATCCTCCTCGTTCGAATAAAGTCTATGTTCTATCACATGATCAACTACCACTTGTGGTGTTAAGTAACGAATAGAACGACCTGATTCTAGACGATTACGGAGCTCACTTGACGAAATTGCTAGTGCTTCAATTGTTAAAAATGAAATATCAATGCCTGGAGCACTCTGCTTTATAGCTTCTCTTTGCTGTTCTGATAGTTCGTATCCTGGTCGATCTACCGCAATAAATCGAGCAAGTTTTCCCATTTCATCAGAGTCTTTCCATTTTGAAACACTTGCTATTGCATCAGCACCCGCAATAAAATAGAGCTCCACATTGCTCGGATAATGCGCACGTAACGCCCGCAAGGTATCAATGGTGTAGGCCCTGGCGATCAATTTCGATTGAGCTCACATCAAAAAATGGATTATCCGCAATTGCCCCACGGCACATTGCTAAACGTTCACTACCTGATGCTATTTTCTTCCCACGCTTAAATACCGGCTTTCCTGTTGGAATAAAAATAATAGCGTGAAGTTTAAAATCTTCGCGAACCTGCTCAGCACAAACAAGATGCCCGTTATGGATAGGGTCAAATGTTCCGCCCATAATGCCAATACGACGCACTGCGCCATTGCGTCCCAAATTATCAAAACGCTCGCATATTACTGGCTCGGGTGCATTTCTTGCTTTTCGAACCGCCTCTATGACATCAATTGCACTCATATACCCTAAGGTCTCACCTGACCTTGTCCATTTATCAAATATTTATAGCTTGTCAGCGCTTCAAGTGCAAAAGGACCGCGTACGTGCAATTTCTGGGTAGATATACCAATCTCTGCCCCTAACCCAAATTCACCACCATCGGTAAAACGGGTAGATGCGTTGACATATACCGCAGCAGCATCGACAAGCTGCTGGAATCGCGCAGCAGCTTCAGCATTGCTAGTAACAATGCATTCAGAATGACCCGTACCATAACGATTGATATGAACAATCGCTTGATCGACGCCATCGGTAATAAGCTTGACGCTAATTTCTAAATCAAGGTATTCCTTGCCCCAATCGTCCTCAGTAGCGTCAATAAAGTGATTGAGAATGCCGGCGTCTGGATATGCTTCATTCGCTGCTGTGGCTATTATGCGTGTTTCTTCATCACCATGAATCAAAACGCCTGCGCAAGCTAGTTCTTTAAGCATTTCAGGCAAAAAATCCTTTGCAATTGAAGAATCAACCAGTAATGACTCTTCGGCGTTACAAACACCCGTGCGCTGTGTTTTAGCATTCATAATAATGGCACGTGCCATAGCGAAATCAGCTGTTTCTTCAACGTATACATGGCAGTTGCCAGTACCTGTTTCTATGACGGGTACTTTTGCGTGCTCAACACAGTGACGAATAAGGCCTGCTCCACCGCGAGGAATAAGAACATCTACAACACCATGCAAGGAAAGAAGCTCATCAGTTTCAGCGCGATCAGTAGAATGAATTGGCACAATGGAATCCTTCGGAAAGCCCACTTCCTCCACTGCACAACGCAAAACTTCAGCAATTGCAGTATTCGAATGAACGGCAAGCGACCCACCACGTAAAACTGCTGCATTGCCAGATTTAATACAAATACCTGCAGCATCTGCCGTTACATTAGGACGGGCTTCGTATACCATCGCAACAACTCCAAGAGGAACGCTTACGCGGCGTAGCTGCAAGCCGTTATCAAGACTGCGTTCTTCTAAAACACGGCCTAGCGGATCACGTAATGAAGCTAGATCCTCCAAAGCATCCGCCATAGAATGTATACGACTCTCATCAAGCTTTAAACGATCAAGAAGTGATTCCTTTGTTCCTTTTTCTTGTGCGGCAGCATAATCTTTTGCATTAGCTTCAAGAATTACATCCTGGTTGTTTCTTAACGCTTTTGCCATAGCGTACAAAGCGTCATTCCTTACATCATTAGAGGTTTGAGCAAGAAACGAAACGGTTTCACGCGCACGATAGGCTGCCTGTGCTGCTTCACTCATTCGAACACCACCAGTTCATCTCGATGAATTGCTGGCTTCGAATTCAAATACTCCAGCAGTTCATTACCCTTAAGCTCATCTTGACTACGCCCACGCGCCAGGCTCATTTCAGAACTTGGAGCCCCTGCACGTCCTCGCGCAAAAAGATGACCCTTCGTATCTTTAATATCTACAATATCGCCTCGAGAAAACGATCCTTCGACCGAAGTAATTCCAACCGGTAATAGAGAAGAACCTCTTTTTATAAGAGCCTGCTTCGCACCATCATCAACTTCAATAACCCCTTTAGCAAAATCCCCTAAAGCAATCCAAAGTTTACGAGGCGTAATATCATGCGGAACATCCTGTGCAACAAAACGAGTGCCAATGACTTCACCTTGAATTAAACGAGTTAGCGCACTTGGCTCTTTACCATGACAAATAATCATGGTAATACCCGCCAGCATAAGAACACGAGCGGCACGAATTTTCGTTATCATGCCACCACTTCCCACCTTAGAAGTTACACCACCAGCAGATGCCATCAATTCTGGAGTGATATGAGTAACTCTAGGAATAAGCGTTGCACAAGGATCAGTAAAAGGATTGGCCGTATATAAGCCATCAATATCGGAAAAGATAACGCACAAATCAGCACTTACCAGACAAGATACTAATGCCGCAAGGGTGTCGTTATCACCAAAGCGAATTTGTTCTACTGAAACCGTATCATTTTCGTTAATAACGGGAACAACATTAAAATCAAGCAAACGCTCTAAAGTATCACGAGCATGAAGATACGCTTCACGTTGCGCGGTGCTATGACGAGTAATAAGCACCACAGATGTCAAAATATCATAACAAGAAAAAGCTTCAGCATACGTTGCCATGAGAGCGTTTTGCCCAACCGATGCCGCCGCCTGAAGAGATGGCATATCAGTTGGACGCTCTTCTATACCAAGTGCTTCTAACCCGCAGGCAATGGCGGCGCTTGATACTATCACGGGGCTCCATCCCGCTTCGCGCAAAGCATGGACCTGCTGAGCCAAACCATCGAAATAGCTTCTATTAAGCTTGCCCTGCTCATCAACAAGCGTTGATGAGCCAATCTTGATAACTATGACTCGCCTGCCATTTTGCATGACCTATAAATCCAATCCGCTATAGATATCATCTTCACGCATGCGCGCTGATTCAAATTCGAATTCGTAGCCTAAAATACGAATTTCATCACCATCACGAGCACCAGCATCTTCTAGTGCTTGATCAAGCTTTAATCGCTTAAAGCGATGCTGTAAAAACGTAATGGCTTCATCGTTTTCCCAATCGGTCTGAATTACCATTCGTTCAATTTGCTTGCCCGTAACACGGAACACTCCATCCGAAAGCTGGGTAATTTCAAAACGTTTATCACGTTCATCACGACGATGCTGCCAGATTTGATCGAAGTGCTCTTTGCCTTCTTGTTCGCGACGAGCCGCTTCGCGTATTTCTGATACACGAGCTCCCGTTACGCGCATCAAAACGTCAATACCTTCACCAGTTACCGCACTGGTGCAATATAACTTAGGATCAAGAGGGCTTGTTTCGAATTCGTTTCCCCCTACGCGCTCTAGAGAATCCTTGCGAACTTCTTCAGCCAAACGTTCTGCAGCCTCTTTAGCGCCAGGAGCATCGATTTTATTACCCACCACAATACAAGGACGCTGAGCAAGTTCAGGCGCATAAAGTTTAAGCTCGTTATTGATAATGCGATAGTCCTCTACTGGGTCACGACCTTCGTAGCCACCCGTCAAATCAACAACGTGCAAAATAATGGCACTGCGTTCTATATGACGCAAAAACTCATGCCCTAAACCTTTGCCTTCATGGGCACCTTCAATAAGACCAGGAACATCAGCCACGACATAGTTATAGGTGTCAATTTTCACTACACCTAAATTTGGAACCAACGTAGTGAAGGGATAATCAGCAATTTTAGGCTTCGCTGCAGACATGCGTGAAATAAGCGAAGATTTGCCAGCAGATGGCACACCAACTAAAGCGGCATCTGCCATAAGTTTCATTTCTAATTCAATCCAGCATTCTTCAGCTGGAACACCCAATTCGGCAAACGCCGGAGCACGACGAGTCGGGGTAACGAAATGAGTGTTGCCACGACCACCAATACCACCACGCGCAACAATGATCTGCTCACCGTCATGCGTTAAGTCAGCAATTATTTCGCCGGTTTCTTTGGCCTCTTCGTTGTATTCACGCACAATGGTGCCCACAGGAACCTTCAAAATAAGATCCTGGCCGTTTGCGCCATTCATTTTGGAACCTTTTCCATGAGTTCCACGCGTAGCTTTAAAGTGATGTTTAAAACGGTAATCAATTAAAGAAGACACGCGCATGTCAGCTTTAAGAATTACATCGCCGCCCTTACCGCCGTCTCCGCCATCAGGACCGCCTTTGGGCACATGTGCTTCACGGCGGAATGACATACAACCAGCACCGCCGTCTCCAGCTTTAACAAATATGCGAACTTTATCTGTAAACATGGTATGTCCGATTCTAAACGAAAAGCCCCCTGCAGCGCAGAGGGCTTTAAAATTTAAAGGTAAAGAAAACTATTATTTACGCCTCAGGACGTACATGAACCTTGCGGCGTGCGCCCTTGGTGTACTCAACACGACCTTCGCACAGAGCGAAAAGGGTGTCATCCTTACCGCGACCTACATTTTCGCCTGG
>USPD01000038.1 GCA_900556585.1 uncultured Eggerthella sp. | reverse complement strand
GGAATACTTTTCCCGTCCTATTCGCTGGTTTGTAGCTTTGTTTGGTACCGAAGTAATTCCCTTTAGCTTTGCGGGTCTTACAGCGGATCGTTTTACTCGTGGTCATCGCTTTTTAGCACCAGGTCCTTTTGAGATTGCCAGCGCTGATGATTTGGTATCTGTTGTACGCAACGGCTACGTTGTGCCATCCGAGAAAGAGCGTGAAGAAGTAATTCGTGCTGGTGTTGCTAAAGTGGAAGCTGATACTGGTTTTCATGCTGTTTTGCCACCTAAAACGTTGGTGGAGGTTGTCAACTTAGCGGAATATCCAACCGTACTTGTAGGTACGTTTGATAAAGAATTTCTCCAGGTGCCTGAAGAAATTATTGTTGACGCTATGCTTATGCATCAGCGTTATTTCCCTCTGTATGACAGTGAAGGCGCTCTTACTAATCGCTTTATTGTGGTTGGTAATGGAGATCCCGCCTGTTCGGAAACTATTATTGACGGTAATGAACGTGTGGTTCGTGCCCGTTTGTATGATGCTAAGTTCTTCTACGATGAGGACTTAAAGCGTCCATTGGAATCATATGTAGACGAATTGTCGCAAGTAGTATTCCAGGAAAAACTGGGTACCATGCTTGATAAAACAAATCGTATCGTTGGCTTAGCAAAGCATTTGTCTGCTGATGGCAAGCTTTCTGAAACAGATGCTGCTGATGCAGTTCGTGCAGCGCATTTATGTAAAGCTGACTTAGTTACTAGTGCGGTAATTGAATTCACTTCTGTTCAGGGCGTTATGGGCTCTTACTATGCTAAAGCGTGTGGCGAAACTGATCAGGTAGCGCAGGCAATAGAACAGCATTATCGTCCTCGTTTTGCGGGCGATGAAGTCCCTCAAACTCAAGCAGGTAAGGTCGTAGCGTTAGCTGGCAAGCTTGATACAATCTGTGGGTTGTTTTCAGTTGGTCAAGGACCAAGCGGGTCATCAGATCCTTTCGCACTTCGTCGTAGTGCAATTGGTATTGTAGCTATGCTTTCGTGTGATCAGCCTTTAGAAATTAGCCTTGTTTCCGCTATTGATGCTTCCTTGGATTTGTTTGCTCAAGATGGTATCGAATTTGATAAGCAGGCAGTTCGTGATGAAGTAATTGAATTTTTCATTACTCGAACACGCGTTATGCTGCGTGATTCAGGTAAGCGCATCGATGCTATTGATGCCGTTTTGGCTGCTGGCGTTCAGGAACCTGTTGAGCTTATTAATCGTGTTGAAGCATTGGAAACTGCTCGTACTAACGAACCTGAAACATTTGAAAACTTGGCTACGGCATATGCTCGTGCAAATAACCTTCGCGATCCGAAGTTGGGCAGTGAAGTGGACGAATCCTTGCTCACCGAAGTAGAGCATGCGCTTTCAACGGCTGTTGTACAAGCTGAAACAAGGGTTTCTATGGCTCTTGATAATGATAATTACGCTGAAGCGTTAAATGAGCTTGCTTCATTACGAAAGCCAATTGACCTTTTCTTTGAACGCGTCATGATTATGGATGAAGATCAGGCACTTCGTGAAAACCGTTTGAAGTTGCTCAATCGCTTTGTGAATGTCTTTACGAACGTGGCAGATTTTTCATTACTATCAAAATAGTATTTAACCAAGCGGCTCTTGAATAAAGGGCCGCTTTTTGTTTTGGTTTTAGACAAAACGCATTTAGAAGGAAGGGTAATTATGCAAAAGTGGGTTTTGCAAGGTAAAAGCTCCAAAACATTGCCTACTGTTCATATTGTGTCTGATTCAGTTGGTACAACTGCTCAGGCCGTTGTACGCGCAACGGCGGCATGTTTTGAAGTATTTGATCCTGCAATTGAAGTTCTTCCTCATGTTACTTCCGCAAAAGAATTGATTGCAGATTTAGATGCACATGTTTCACTGCATCGTCGCATTGGAGAAAGTCCCTTTGTTTTGTTCTATACGCTAGTTTCTCCTGAAATGCGGTCTGCGCTTCAGGATTATATTGCGGAAAACGATGACATTATTATTGCGGTTGATGCCATGAGTGATGCATTAAATGCGTTGTCTAAGGCATCTAACACTGAACCTATTGCTAAACCAGGCAAGATTCACTCGGTAAATGAATATTATTTCCGTCGTATTGACGCTATGGAATTTACCATTTCGCACGACGATGGTCGTAATCCCCAGGATCTTTCTAAGGCGGATATAGTTCTGATTGGAGTGTCTCGTTCTTCCAAAACACCGTTGTCAATTTACCTTTCGCAAATGGGCTATCGCGTGGCAAATGTGCCGCTCGACCCTCAATCTGATCCGCCTAAAGAGATCTTTGAAGTTGATCCAACTCGGTTATTTGGTCTTATTATTTCCGCAGAAATTCTTGCTGACATTCGAAAGAAACGATTAGGAAAAGCAACTAATGTTGCAGCTTCTTATGCAGATTTGGAGTGCGTGTATCAAGATTTAGAAAGCGCGCGAGCACTTATGAGAAAGCTTGGATGCATTGTAATTCGTACCGACAACAGGGCAATTGAAGAAACAGCACAAGAGATTTTGCGGTATTATGAGAATGCTCACCCACAATTCGATTAATGTGGTTGAGGAAGAAAGTTTAATCTAAGGAGAACAAGGTGACTGACCAAGTTAAGCGCGTCTATGCTTTTGGTAAGGACGCAAATGGTAAGAACGTTACTGAAGGCAACACTAACATGAAAGCCATCCTTGGCGGTAAAGGTGCTAACCTCGCTGAAATGGCTAACATCGGCCTTCCTGTCCCTCCCGGATTCACTATTTCTTGCCAGACATGTATGGAGTACGCAAACTCCGACAATACCTGGCCTGAGGGAGTTTTGGACACTATTGAAGAGTATCGTGAAGATCTCGAAGCTCGTATTGGTAAGAAGATTGGCGATCCTGAAGATCCACTGTTAGTTTCTGTTCGCTCCGGTGCTCCAATGTCTATGCCTGGCATGATGGACACCGTTTTGAACTTGGGTCTTAATGATAAGTCCATTCATGGTCTTATCAAGCAGACCGACAATCCTCGTTTTGCATGGGACTCTTATCGTCGTTTCATTCAGATGTTCTCCAATGTTGTAATGGGTCTTGATGGTGATCTGTTTGAAAATGCTATCAACATCATGAAGCGCGAACGTGGTGTAGAATCCGACACGGATTTGAATGCTGAAGATCTTGAAAATCTTGTAGAGGTATTTAAGGGTATCTTTACTGACAATGTAAGCGCTGACGAATATCCTTCGCTTGTTGTTGATGGCAAGGTTCAGTTCCCACAGGATCCTGATATTCAGCTTCGTTTAGCAATTGAGGCAGTATTTGGTTCTTGGAACAACCCACGTGCTATTCTTTACCGTAAGCAGAATAAGATTTCTGATGATCTCGGTACTGCAGTAAATGTTCAGTCTATGATCTTTGGCAACAAGGGCAATACCTCCGCAACTGGTGTTGCATTTACTCGTAATCCTGCTACTGGTGAAAAAGAATTCTATGGCGACTATTTGGTAAACGCTCAGGGCGAAGACGTAGTTGCTGGTATTCGTAACACCAGTCCAATTTCTGATTTGAAGCATGTTGAAGGCCTTGAAGAGGCAGGTCGTGAGCTCGAGGAAGTATTTACCATCCTTGAAAATCACTTCCGTGATATGTGCGACATCGAATTCACCATCGAACAGGGCAAGCTTTGGATGCTTCAGACCCGTGTTGGTAAGCGTACTGCTCAGGCTGCTTTGCACATTGCAATTAGCATGGTTGAAGAAGGCCTTATCACTAAGGAAGAAGCAGTTCAGCGTGTTGATCCTGAACAGCTTGATCAGCTTCTCCATCCGCAGTTTGATGCAAAGGCAGACTACGACGTAGTTGCTAAGGGCCTGAATGCTTCTCCAGGTGCTGCTGTTGGTGAAGCAGTATTCTCTTCTGAAGCTGCTGTTGCTGCTGCTAAGGAAGGCCGCAAGACTGTTTTGGTACGTTGGGAAACCACTCCTGATGACCTTGCAGGTATGATCGCTGCAGAGGGTATTCTTACCTCTCACGGCGGCAAGACTTCACACGCTGCAGTTATTGCTCGTGGCATGGGTGCTCCTTGCGTATGTGGTGTTGATACCTTGAAGATTGATGCTGAAGCTAAGCAGGCAGCTATTTCTGGTACTGATATCGTAATCAAGGAAGGCGATATGATCTCCTTGGACGGTACTACTGGTATTGTTGTTCTTGGAGCTGTTGAACTTGTTGAGCCTGAAATGGCAGGAGATTTGGACACCATTCTTGAATGGGCCGACGAATTCCGTACTATGGGCGTTCGCGCTAATGCGGATAATCCTGAAGATGCAGCAACTGCTCGTAAGTTTGGTGCACAAGGTATTGGTCTTTGCCGTACTGAGCATATGTTCTTGGGTGACCGCAAACAGATCATTCAAACCTTCATTCTTAATGACGACGAAGCAGTTCGCGAAAAGGCTGTTGACGATTTGTTCAAGGCTCAGACCGGTGACTTCCTTGGCATGTTCAAAGCAATGGATGGCTATCCTGTAATCGTTCGCTTGCTTGATCCTCCTCTGCATGAGTTTTTGGAAAGCGCACGTGCATTGGATGTTGAAATTGCACGCCTTGAAGCATCTGGTGGCGATCCTGATGTAATTGAAAAGAAGCGTCGCCTCATGGAACAAATCGATGGCTTCGCTGAGGCCAATCCAATGCTTGGTCTTCGTGGTTGCCGTTTGTCTATCAAGTATCCAATTCTTCCTAAGATGCAGGTTCGTGCAATCGCTACAGCTGCAGCTCAGTTGAAGAAGGAAGGTCTTGACCCTCAGCCAGAAATTATGATTCCTTTGGTTTCTGTTGTTCCTGAGCTTGCTAAGCTTCGTGAACTTGCTGAACAGGTAATCGCGGAAGTATCTGAAGAGCAGGGTGTTGAACTTACCATTCCAGTTGGCACCATGATTGAGCTTCCTCGTGCTGCTGTTACCGCTGACGAAATTGCTACCCAGGCAGACTTCTTCAGCTTTGGTACTAACGACCTTACTCAGACCACCTTCGGTTTCTCTCGTGACGACGTTGAGGCAGAGTTCATTCCTCAGTACTTGGCAGAGCGTATCTTGCCTTACAACCCATTTGCAACCATTGATCCTGGTGTTGCTAAGTTGGTTAAGATGGGCGTTGAACTTGGTCATCAGGGCAATCCTGACATTGTTTGTGGCGTTTGCGGCGAACACGGTGGCGATCCTGATTCAGTTAAGACTTTCTATGGTATTGGCTTAGACTATGTAAGCTGCTCGCCATATCGTGTACCTTTGGCACGTTTGGCTGCTGCTCAGGCTGCTTTGGCTGATAAGTAAGGAATTGGCTTAGCCTTAATAAAACGCTTTTAGTGTTATGTATTTTTAAAAGAGCGCTGGTTTTCTGGCGCTCTTTTGCTTTGAAATTCTTAAATTAAAACAAAATGAATGCTAATCTTATTTGATGTTATAATGCCACTTGCACTTTCAAAAGGGTATAACCATTAAGAGAATCTCATTTATTTGAGGTAATCCTCTTTGATGGACGTTCCTATTTAATGGGGGCGACTGGTTTCGACATGGTAAGTCGGATTCGAGGAGCAGGTCGTGGTCTCCTCGCCACGTTAAACAGGGGTAAAGTCAAGTTAAT
>USPD01000037.1 GCA_900556585.1 uncultured Eggerthella sp. | reverse complement strand
AAATGTTACCCGCACCTACGAGTTCACCGGCAAAGCGCTTGCAACCAAGACGCTTGGACTGGGAATCGCGACCGTTGCGGATGGAACCTTGACCTTTCTTGTGTGCCATGTATATTCCCTCCTTTGCTTACGCTTGCTCGGAACCTACAGCGCAAATCTGAATGCGAGTCAAGTTCTGACGATGACCACGCAACTTCTTGTAGTTCTTGCGCTTCTTGAACTTAAAGACGAGCTGCTTTTCACCCTTGAACTGCTCAACAACCTTAGCCTCAACCTTGGTCTTTGCAGCCTCTGCAGGGTCAGCAACAACGTTTTTGCCATCAACAATTGCAATAGCATCCAAAGCTACCGTGCTGCCGACTTCAGCATCAAGCTTTTCTACATTCAGATAGTCACCAGCGGCCACCTTGTACTGCTTGCCGCCCGTTTTAATAATAGCGTACATGAATAATCTCCTATAAAAATGCCAAAACGCAAGGCGTTATCTTATCAGCTAGCGTGGACAGTGTCAACGTATAACCTTGAAATTTCACAAAGTTATTCGCGACCGCAAGCTGATTTCCTATATACCGAGAGTCGACCGTATATGTTACCACGTTTCTATGCAATATTAGTGAGCTTCTGCCCAATTTCTTCCATTTGACACATCAGCAACCAAAGGAACTGACAGTTCTACGACTGATTCCATTATTTCCTTAACTATCGCCGATACTTCTTCAACTTCATTCTGTGGCACCGATAAGTCCAATTCGTCATGTACCTGCAGCAATAGCTTTGCATCGTAGGGGCCCTCAACAAGCTTCTCCATTACCTGACGCATGGCAAGCTTAATGATGTCGGCTGCTGTCCCCTGCATAGGATGGTTCATCGCAGTGCGTTCGCCAAATCCTCTCTGCCCTGGATTCTTAGCTTTCAATTCAGGAATATAACGGCGACGACCAAATAAAGTTTCCGCGTAACCTTTTTCGTGTGCCTGGGCAACAACATCATCCAAATAGGAACGAACACCAGGATACGCTTCAAAATAGCGATCAATCATTTCCTTGGCTTCATAGAAAGGAATATCGAGCGATTGCGCCAAGCCATAAGCCTGCTGTCCATATACAATACCAAAATTAACTGCTTTAGCACGGCTGCGAAGTTCTGGCGTTATTTCCTCAACAGGAATTCCGAACACACGAGAAGCAGTTCGCGCATGGAAATCTTGGCCTGAACAAAACTCTTCAATGAGGTGCTTATCTCCTGAAAGATGAGCCAATAAACGTAATTCAATCTGAGAATAGTCGGCAGAAACGAACACTTCTTCAGGACTCAGGGGAACAAAGCACGTACGAATACTTCTGCCAAATTCAGTACGAACAGGAATGTTTTGTAAGTTTGGATCAGAAGATGACAGGCGTCCCGTTGTCGTGACCATCTCATTAAAGGACGTATGGACGCGACCATCACCTGCAACCATACGCGGTAACGCATCGATATACGTTGATTTTATCTTTGCATATTCGCGATACTCCAGCACAAGACCAGGAAGTTCATGTTCGCTTGAAAGCTCCTTAAGTACTTTTGCATCCGTTGAATAACCACGCTGGGTTTTCTTGATAGGCTTTAGCCCAATTTCATCAAACAGGATTTCGGACAGCTGTTTTGGTGAATCAATATTGAATTCCCTTCCTGCTGCCTTATATATTGCGGCACGCAAACGATCAATTTCCAAACCTGCATCCTGTGCAAGAAGGCTTAGATGATCGGAATCAAGAGCAGCCCCCGTGCGTTCCATACAAGCAAGTACTCCAATAAGGGGAGCATCAATTTCTTGATACACCTTATACACTTCACGCTCTTTGAGAACTTTTACAAGAGGATCAATTAAAGCTGCAATAGCAGAAACTTCCAATACTAAAGCTTTGTCCGCATCATCTTCTTCTGGCATAACAGCTGCAGCAAAACGTTCCATCAAGGCTGGCAGCGTTGAAGAGCCGCTATTTGAATCCACAACGTATCCTGCAAGCGCAATATCGAAAATACGCGAAGCCAAAACATCATTTGCGCTAATAAACACTTCTTTAGAACCATCGCGTGGATACACACATTCCAGAAGAGCCTTTGCATCATACGTCGCTATAGAAGCTCCCGTGATTAATCGAGCAAGAGCGCGCTGCGCATCTTCCTCACGGAAAAGAGCTACCACATCACCCTGCAAGACTGCCAAAGATAGTCCAGAATCAAAAAGTGAGGTTTGTGCATCTTTTTTCCAAGCTACAGAAATAAAATTATCATCGTTTTTAGAGGCCGTTTCTAGAATTTTATCCAACAGCTCAGCAGCTTCTTTTCCCTCGCACGTCTCTGATGCAACCTCAAAAGAAGAGCTAGAAAAAAGTGCAGTATTGGATCCAGCCAATCCTAAAACCTTATTTAAATGAGCCATAAAGCGAACTTCGGAAAAAGCCTTCGTAACTTCTTCTACATCAAAATCTGGAAAAGAAACCTCCGATGGATCAATATTAATATCCGCATCGCACACAATCGTAGCAACCTGGCGAGACAAAAAAGCATCATCTTTATGCTCAGTAAGATTTTCCAGCTGTTTACCCTTGAATTTATCAAGATTTTCGTAGATACCCTCCAGATTTCCGTAGGCCTGAAGCATAGAAGCTGCTTTTTTGTCACCAATGCCTGGAACGCCTGGAATGTTATCTGATTTATCTCCCTTAAGTCCTAAAAAGTCAGTAAACTGCCCAGGCTCTACCCCGTAACGCTCTTTAACTTCTTCTGGACCATAAATAACAACGTCGGTAATTCCACGCTTTGTAGTTACTACGCGCGTGAGATCACTTACCAACTGGTAGGCATCCTTGTCGCCCGTAACAAGAAGAGTGTTATAGCCCAATTCTTCATCACGAGCAGCTACTGTGCCTAAAACGTCGTCACCTTCCCAGCCTTTTAAAGCAACCACGGGAATATTCATAGCTTTAAGAAGGTTTTCTATAACAGGAAATTGCACACGCAAATCATCGTCCATCGGCGGACGTTGAGCCTTGTACTGCTTAAGCGCTTCCATACGAAACGCAGGACGACCCTTGTCAAAAGCACAAATAATAGCATCGGGCTGTGCCATTTCAATAAACTTTACCAACATGGATATAAATCCAAACGCTGCATTGGTAGGAGTACCATCGGGGGCAGTCATTGTTGGCGGCACCGCATGATATGCTCGATGCATTAAAGAATTTCCATCAATTACGGCAACAGTTTTAGACATGCAAGATCCTCTCAATTGGAACGCATTCGATTATACCTGTGCCGCTACCTATCAACGAAAAATATAGGCATCTAGCAAGCAACTTATGTAAAGCAGACTCGCCGATTAATTCCAGAGATACCCAACTCCACGAACCGTTTCAAGATGCTGAGAAAGTTCAGGGCCAAGTTTTGCACGGACACGACGAACGTGAACATCTACCGTACGTGAACCACCAAAATAATCAAATCCCCAAACACGACGCAAGAGCGCATCACGTGAATAGGTTCTGCCTGGGTGGGTAACCAAGAATGCAAGCAGCGCATATTCAAGGTAGGTGAAATCTACCGGTTCATCATTTACTGATACCTGATAGGTAGCAAGATTGATAGTCATGCCATCAATTGAAATAACATCATTTGCCGAACCTTCATTACCGGGCCACAATAGCTGACGAATACGCAAAGAGCATTCTTCAGTGCTAGCACCATGCACTACAAAATCGCATTTGATCTGGACAGGCAAACTAAGCCCTTGGATCATATGCTCTTTAACAATAATCAACAACGGAATGTTGCCGTCATCCACCAAGGCTTTTTCTATATCAGGCAAAACCTGAGCACCCGCGGTAGGTAATTCGTAAATTATGAGATCATACGCCGGATTATCGCTTAACAGTTTTTTAAACTGCAATGACGAACCAGCTACAACATCAACGTCAAGCCCTGACAAAACCGCTTGAAATTTATGTGCGTTGTCGAGGCTATCTGCGACGAAAACAACTTTCTTTCTTTGTTGCATACCGTTCACTTCCCCGCTACAAAACACCTAAATAACGATTTAATTCCCAATCGGAAACCTGACGCAAATACTCATTCCAGTCTTTACGCTTAGCATCAACCAAGAACGAATGAATATGATCGCCTAAAACCTCTTTCATTAAGTCCGACTCAGCAAAACGCTCCACTGCTTCACCTAGCGTGTCAGGAAGCGTCTCAATGCCTCGTGCATGAAGTTCTTGGCGAGAAAGGTTCGACCAATCCCTGTCTTCGATTGAATCCTGAAGAGTCAGTTTTTCTTCGATACCCTTTAGTCCTGCAGCCAATACCGCAGAAAATGCAAGATAGGGATTTGCGGAAGGATCAGGACAGCGTAATTCAACTCTGCAGGCTTCCTCTTTGTGGGGTTTATAACCTGGAATTCGAACAAGTGCCGAACGATTATTACGCGCCCAGGTAATATGAACTGGCGCTTCTCCACCAGGAACAAGACGCTTGTAAGAATTGACGCATGGATTAGTGAGTAAGCAATATTCTGGTGCATATTTAAGCAAACCGGCAATATAGTGCTTTGCTAATTCGGACAAGTTAAATCCATCAGGATCATCCTTATCAAAAAAGGCATTATTACCTTTTGAATCAAACAGGCTTTGATGAATATGCATGCCTGAACCAGGAGCATCAGTTAAAGGTTTTGGCATAAACGATGCATACACACCATATTTCGACGCAATTTCTTTTACAACCAGCTTATAGGTCATAACATTGTCAGCCATGGTAAGTGCATCAGCAAAACGTAAGTCAATTTCCTGCTGGGATGGGCCACTTTCATGATGTGAATATTCAACAGGAATACCCATTTTTTCAAGGGTAAGAATAGTATCACGACGTAAATCGCTTGCCATATCAAGCGAAGTAAGATCGAAGTAACCACCCTGATCAAGCGTTTCAGTGCCCGTTGAATCCTTAAAATAGAAATACTCGAGTTCTGGACCAACATTGAGCACATAGCCCAATTTAGCGGCTTTCGCTACCTGACGCTTTAGCACATAACGCGAATCTCCATCAAAATATTCACCTTCAGGTGTTTTGATGGAGCAGAACATACGAGCAACCGCATTACGCTCGGGACGCCAAGGCAAAATCTGGAACGTTGAAGCTTCGGGATAAGCAAGCATATCGGATTCACTTGTATGAGCGAAACCACGCACACAGCTTGCATCAAAACCCATACCTTCTTCGAAAGCATTTTCCAATTCACTTGGAATTACCGCAAATGATTTCATGTAGCCTAAAACATCACAAAACCAAAAACGAACAAAGTGAACATCACGGCTCTTGATAGTTTTCAAGACAAAATCTTGATCAGGACTGCCAGTCATGAAATGAACCTCTCAAATGGTTAACTACACTCATCCCATATTATAGCTACGAAGTTGTTTCGTGACTGTTTCAAAAAAGCCCGTATACAAACTGTGCCCCAGCCTAAGACCAGAGCACAGAAAACACGATTCAAATCGAAATATATAAAGTAATTGCAGTAAAACTTGCTAAACTGCTCTACTTTTTCTTATCAATTTTGCGAGCAGAAAAATCGCAAACGCTTTGGATGATTTGCACAACAATGATAAGGATGATGATAGTTGCAACCATCATGTCAACCATGTAGCGCTGGTAACCATAGCGAATAGCGATATCGCCTAAACCGCCAGCACCTACCGTACCTGCCATTGCCGAATAACCAAGCAAAGTAATGAGCGTAATAGAGAAACCGCGAATGAGA
Organism: uncultured Eggerthella sp.; assembly: GCA_900556585.1. GTDB lineage: Bacteria > Actinomycetota > Coriobacteriia > Coriobacteriales > Eggerthellaceae > Anaerotardibacter. Next base: position 195 of record USPD01000037.1, on the reverse strand, counting down.
GATGGCAAGCTTTCCCATAAGTACACTTTAACAACTATCTGCCACACTGTTGCACCGAAGCTTTGTGCTGCCTCAATAAGACTTGCATCCACTTCTGCCAAGCTTTGTTCAACCATACGACCAACAAAGGGAGCAGCAGAAACAACCAGTGGCACAATTGCACCTGGCACACCTAACGAAGTACCCACAATTAAA
>USPD01000036.1 GCA_900556585.1 uncultured Eggerthella sp. | reverse complement strand
CGAGTTTTTTGCAGGGCAAAGGTATGTTTTCTGCTGAATGGATCTATGAGGAAACGGGCCTTCCTGGTGGAGTTTTGCCTTTTGATTTTGAGGCGTTCTGGAACAATCCTACACCCTGTGCAATTCAAGCATTTGATCGCGATACGGGAGAAACTGTTGTCTGGCACAAGGAAGATATGGCAACTCTTCAGGATTTAATGGTGCGCGTTCGCGCTAGTAGTACCCTTCCTTTTGTTATGCCTGCCGTTACTATTGGTGATCACGTATATTACGACGGCGGGTTAGGTGATGGTGCTGGTATTCCTTTGCAGCTTGCGCTTGATTCGGGGTGTTCTCGTATTTTTGCCATACTTACCCGTCCAAAAGGGTTCCGAAAGCCTGCACCTGATATTGGGCATAGTGCTCGCCTAATTGCGAATAGCTACCATAAATATCCTTATGTTCGCGAAGCGCTGCTTACCCGTAATGAACGTTATAATGCTGAGCTTGAAAAGCTCGAACACCTCGCCGAAGAAGGAAAAGCCTACATTGTGTATGCTGACAAAATGGCGGTAAGCAATAACACAACTGATTTGAAAAAACTCCGTGCAAGCTATTTTGATGGCTATAACCAAGCTCAACACGAGTTTCCGCAATGGCTTGAATGGCTTGGTATTGAGTAAAGCTAGAGGCTATAAATCTATGAGCATTAACTAGAGTTACGTAATGTAGTTATGTAACTCTAGTTAATGCTTCGTTTAATCCGATTTCTTTGAGCTAACTTTTTAGGAAATAACCGGTCTTACTTGCTGTATGTTTACAGGAATTGAATTCCTGCCATTTCGAATAAAGCTCCCCAGACAACGCCTACGCATAATAGACCTAAAAGGATAAAAATGTTTTGGCGGAGGCGATGGTTTTCGCTAAACAGAACAAGAATACCTACGCCAGCAGAAACAAGCAGTCCAGAAATCATGGCGCCTGTTCCTAACATACCATCCAAATAAAGCTGGGTTATTACAACGCTAGCGCCACAGTTTGGTATAAGTCCCACTAATGCAGAACCAAAAATAGCAACGCCAGGATTATCAATAAGGAAGCTGGTAATAGCATCTTCACCAGCAAGTTCCATTATTGCTACCAATACAAAAGAAATCAGATACACAATGATGGTAACTTGAAGGGTATGCTTCAAAGCGCTGATCACAATATCTTTCCAGCTATTATGTCCATCGGATACGCTGCAGCTAGGATTGTGACAGTGATGATGGGAAAAAGGTTGTTCTAATTCTTCGCTTGTTACATGATGATGCTCGTGCTCGTGATCATGCTCGTGATCGTGGTTATGGTAATGGTCATGGTCGGGGGAGTATGTATGTTGTGCTACTGCGTTTAGCTTGTGCTCTGGGTTGTGCGATTGTTCGTGGGGATGCTTTTCGTTTCGTATCTGCGTTTCTTCGTGCTTAATGTGAGAGCGAACACGTAGGCGAACAATGCCATCAATAGCAAAACCCATAATCATACCTATGGCAACTTTCACCCCGATGATAGAAAGCATGATGGTGGGGTCTACCTGTTCAGCAATGAATAGCGGGAGCATTTCGTCTGACGTGGACAAAAATACCGCAAACAGGGTGCCGAGTGTTATGGCACGGCTTGCATATAGTGCTGATCCTGCTGCGGAAAATCCGCATTGGGGAACAGCGCCTAATAACGCGCCTACAAATGGTCCTGCTATGCCTGCTTTCTTTACTAAAACAGCGGCCTTATCGCCTGCTTTGTGTTCTAGTATTTCAAGCAATAAATAGGTTACGAGCAGGAAAGGTACAAGATAGATTGTATCTTCAAAGGCATGTTCTAAAAGATGGGGGAGTAGATCCATAGAAGTTTAGGCCTCCTCTTTTGCAAGGCACGCTTCGCACAAACCATAAAGTACAGTTTTGCTAGGATTGATGCGGACATGGTGATGCTCAATTACGTGTTCATAAAGATGCTGCAACTCACCGCAGTCTATGGGGGATAAATCTCCGCAACGTTCGCATTTCAAAAAGAAGTAAACGTTTTCTGGAGCGTCAGGTAAATAGCGATAGCAAACACCATCAATGCCCTCAATAGTACAGCGGGTAATAATGCCTTCTTCTTCTAAACGATCAAGGTTGCGATAGATTGTTGCAGTGCCCACTTTTTCGTGACGTTCATTGAGCGCGGTGGTTATGTCTTTGATGGTAATGAAGGATCCCTGGTGCATACGAATGCATTCAAGAATTAATTCCTTTTGTTTTGTTTTGTATTGTCGCGTTGCAGACACGTATTTCACTTCCAATTTGTTTTTTTGCGCCTCGTTAAAACGCACGTTGCTCCGTATTCGAAATTGAAAACGTTTCTCATTTTATGTAAGCAATGGTTTGTGTCAACGAATTTGAGAAAGTTTCTCAAATTAGAGATAAATGGCCAAAATGGTAGAAAAGAATAGCTTTGCGAGGTGGGCAGGGGTGGGAATGTTGCATTTCGTTTCAAAAAATAGGTACTTGTTGATATTTGCCTAACAGATATGTATGATAATTGTGAAGCAGAACCAGTACCGATTAAAAGCAGTTTTTCGGCTTGGGATGTAACTCTCTGCATTGCAATTTGAAACACTGTTTATTTCTTCGTCGGCTGACTACGAACTTTTGTGCTTTCAAGTACGTGCTGCTTGAGAAAGGAAACATCATGGATGAAAAAGACAAGAGTATTCCTCAACCACAACAGCCAGGTGAAGAATCAAGCGAGGTTCCTCAACCTCAGCAACCAATATCTTCTGTAGCGGATGCTGCTCAGCCCGCTCCTCCAACAGGGGATCCCGTGCAACCTGCGCCTCAACCGCAGCAACCTGCACAGCCAACGTTACAGCCTGTTCAACCAGAGCAACCGCAGCAACCTGTGCAACCGCAACAGCCTCAACCTGCGCAGCCAATTCCACAACCCACATCTGCGCCTGCTCAACCCATGCAGCCTCCTGTATCGCAGCCTGCACAACCCACACCGCAGCCTACGCAGCCTATGCCTCAGCCTACGCAGCCTATGCCTCAGCCTGCACAGCCTACGCCGCAGCCTCAACAACCAGGCGGGGGATATGTTCCGCCACAGCCGCAGTACACTCCTGGCGCTGGTGTAGGTGTGAAGAGAAAAGGAACCGCAGCACTTGTATGTGGCATTATTGCTATACCTATTGCCTTATTTAGTCCACTTGTTTCAATTATCTTGGGCGTTATCGCTATAGTTTTGTCTCGCCGCGCTGTGCGTGCCACTGGTAAGTGCGGAAAAACAACAGCTGGTTTGATTTGTGGTATTGCAGGCATCGTGTTTGCCATTATTTCGTTTATTGCAGGTCTTGTACTGTCATACAACATTCTTACTGGACCAGTTGATAATGCTACAAGTTATTCATTATCGTATTCGAGTACTGAATCGGTTGAGAATTTGTCGCCGGATGAACAGGCTTGTTACGATTTGGGTATTGCAAGGCTTGATCAGTTGAAGAATCAGGATCAAGCATTAGTTGATACATTGGTAACTCGCGTAGATGAAAGCATTACTGAAAGCACAGGTCTTACTAACGAAGAAATGGGAACTAATCCCGAAGATTTAGTTCGTTGGTTGCTGACTGATTTTGACTACAGCTACGACGGAGTTTATGTAGACGAAGAAGAAGACACAGCAACTATGTATGCCGACATCACTATGCGTGATTGGTTCGAATTTAATAACGCATTTTATGATCTTGCTAATGACTTTATCGATTCTGGAGAAGCAGATTCAATGACTCAAGATGAAGCAACAAAGCGCGTGGGTGAATATTTCAATCAGGCGATGAACGAAACTACTGGAACCACAAGCTATTACACAGCAATTGATTTTGTTAAGCAGTCAGATGGAACTTGGGCAATAGACGAAGATGCTTGGGATGACGAATTGGGATATATGTTCGGAATCTATTAATAATCTGATCTGTAAACTTATCTAAAGTTTTACGGTTGCCACAAAGGAAAATCTTTGTGGCAACTTTTGTATGGTTCTTCCTTGTATTCTCCGTGCTTGTTTTTTGTAACTCTCATAAACGATTAAGTATTCTATGTAGCTGTTACTATAATTTTTCGAATAGAATTTTTAGGTGTGAAGAAAAACACCTGTTAATCGCGCTCATTTAAGAGAGGACAAGAATCCAGCGCATATGCAAGGAAGACATCAAAACAATCAGAAAAGTCGAACTTCTTTCGCTGACAAAGCTCGTCAGGTAGCGCAAAGGGCAACTTCATTTGTTCCAACGAATGGTGCTAATAATTCAAATCATTCAAGGAAGAAACCGCAGCGCCCTCGAAAGCAAAATCCGATTAAGCGCATTGTTAATCGTTGGTGCAACCGTTTATTGGGAGTTGTAACTGAAGGATCTTTTGATCAAGAAGAAGAATTCGAATCTCATCGCACGTCACGAGATTATATTTGCAACACTATTGCTACGGGCGCGTGGGGAATGGTATTTCCTTTCCTTACTATTGTGGTGACGCAACTTAGTGGTACTGAACAGGCTGGTATGTTTTCTATGGCCTTTATCATTGGTACGCTGCTGATGATTATTGGCAATTATGGTGTTCGCACGTATCAGGTTTCAGACATTGGGGAGAAGCATTCTTTTTTCGATTATCAGGTTAATCGTTGGATTACGTGCATCGTTATGATGCTGGTAGCTTATCTGTACTGTTCATTTCGTGGTTACAATGCGGACATGTTTACCATTTGTATGGCGGTTTGTACCTACAAAATGATCGATGGTTTGGCAGATGTTTATGAAGGCCGACTTCAGCAGATGGACAAACTGTATTTGGCGGGAATTTCGCAAACATTTCGTTCGGTTGTAGTCTTCATCGTTTTTTCTGTCGCACTTCTTATCACGCGCAATCTTGTTGTTGCAAGCATTGCTATGGCGGTTGCGGCTGCTCTGACGTTTATAGTGCTTACTTTCCCGTTGGCGCACTTAGAAACACCCCGTTCGCGCGGTAGAAGTTTTGCGAGTATTGCCGCCTTATTCAAACAGTGTTTCCCTGTGTTTATCGCGCTGTTTATGTATTCGCTGATCGACAATATGCCTAAGTTCGTCATGGAAGGCGTTTTGAGCTATGACAATCAGCTCTATTTCAACGCGCTTTATTTTCCGGCTCAGGCAATCTTGCTCACAGTAGGGTCAATTTATAAACCATTGCTTGTTCGTATGGCGCAAATGTGGGCGGATGCAGAAAAGCGTCGTCGTTTTGACTTGGTGATTCTAGCGATTGTGGCGGTAGTTATTGTCATTACCCTAGTTGTTATTTTCGTGATGGCAACTATCGGTATTCCTGTCATGAGCTTCATGTATGGCGTAGATTTCGAACAGTTCCGCGGATTGAGCTATATCATGATTGCAGCTGGTGGTGTAACGGCGATTATTGATTTTTTGTATCAAGTAATTACAGTGCTTCGTCGCCAGAAGTCGGTCATGAAGCTCTACGTTATTACCTTTGGTTTCTCGTTGTTTGTTCCTATTCTCCTGATTGACTTTACAGGGCTGCCTGGTGCAGTAATTGGCTATCTCATTGTTATGACCATTTTGCTGGTATTACTGGTATGGGAATATGCAAGTATCCGTTGGGAATTACATCGCCATCCTGAACGAGTGGAAGAAACGCTTGCAGGGGAGGCTGCTGCGGCAAGCGCATATGAGTCAACTGCGGCGGGTGCACGAGCGCAAGAAGTAAGCGATGCTCGGCTTCGTGTCCGAGAACAGCGGGCAGCGCGTCAGGCACATGATGAGGCACGCGTGCGTAGAACACGTAGAGCATATTCGGGAGTTACTCGTCCTAGGGATGATGCCAGCATAAGCGGCGCTCATGCGGCCGGCAGCCAACGCAGTCGCAGCATTCCACGATCCGTACATGAGCATAGCCAGGAACCATATAGGCAAGAATCGCCCAGGAGCGAATCGCATGGGCAAGGATTATATTCTGCTCAAACACGAAGCTCAGTTCGTGGAGGTACTTACGGCGATAGAGCTTACGAAAATACGGACCGAACAGCAGATGCGGCTTCCAAAGAAGGGTATACCGAAATTATTGCTTCGATAGACGAAGAAGATGACAAACGTAGCTAGCATCGAAATGCTAGCTACGTTGCTTTGCACCGTATTGGTTGTAATTGATAAGCAACATTCTGCTAAAAACAAGAAGATTCGGCTATTAGCAAGTTAGTCTATTAGTCGGCCTTTTCTTCTGCTTCTTGGAGAAGAAAAGGCGCGGCAACACTGGTATACATTGCAAGCCAGGCTAAGGAAATACAGAATCCCGCTAATACATCCGAAGCATAATGAACACCTAGATAAATTCTGCTAATTCCTATGAGCAGAATAATGAGTGAAAAGCCCGCACAGCAAGCCAGTCGCATAGTGCGGTCTTTTTCGTAATGCCAAACAAGCCATACTAACAAGCC
>USPD01000035.1 GCA_900556585.1 uncultured Eggerthella sp. | reverse complement strand
AAAAGCAATTGCCTTTGTGAAATTTCACCGAAGCAAAAAACTTCAAAGGGCGAAGCTGTAAATTTATGCCTCTAACAAAGGTGCAGCTACCTGCTTCTTACGCGAAAGTACACCAGACATCCAGGTTGCAACAGACGAATCAATGCCAAACACCTTGTCTACTTTCTTGTGATCACCTTCAACAAGGAAGTTAGAACCTTCAGCAATAATGTCAGTTACCAGCAACAGAACAAAAACGTAACCATTCTTTTCCTGTAATTCGCGCAAGAATGCACGAATTTCTTCTTCACGCTGCATTACCGCATCAAGAGTTACCGTTTCGTGCTGAGCGATAAGAATAGTTCCTTCAGGAATCTTGAATTCTTTGGAGTCAGCCGTAACAAGGGTTTTAACGTCCATTTCGGCATCGCCACCACGAGCGTTGAATACGTGCAAACCAAATTCAGTTGCATCCTGGCCAATAATGCCCGCTAAGTATTCAACCTGTTCGCGATCAACATCGGTTGCAGTTGGTGACTTCAAAATAACTGTATCAGTCATGATGGCAGAAAGAAGCACTGCCGCGATGCCTTGAGGAATATCGATTCCCGCATCGCGAAGCTTTAAGGTAATGATGGTTGCGGAAGATCCCACTGGCATATTGGTAAAGCGAATAGGCTGATTGGTGCTAACATCACCAATGCGATGATGGTCAACAATTTCTACAATTTCAGCTTCCTTTAAGCCATCAACAGCCTGAGAAAATTCATTGTGATCAACCAAAGCAACTTTACGGCGAGGCTTAACTGCAACATCGGAACGAGTAATAATTCCTACCGCAACACCCTGTTCGTCAAGAACAACTGCTTCACGCAATTCGTTTGCCATGAGATCTTCAAATACATCGTTATACAAATCATCAGGAGCAACAATCATAGGACGATTATCGACCAAGCTCATAATGTCCTGAGTCAGCGAAGCCTGTAAATCTGCTGCGATAGCGCTAGCTGTTTCAGTAGTTGCTTCCTGAGCCTCCTTGCAAACCGTAGAAATGTAACGTTCTGCAATTTTACGTGAAGAAACAACGCCAGCATACTTACCCTCATTGTCAGTTACGACAATTGAACGAATGTCGTTAACCGCCAAAAGTTGAGAAGCCTCCAGAAGCGTTGCGCTTCCTGGCAAGCTAATAACCGGAGAACTCATAACGTCACTCACGCGAGCAAACACATGAGAAATAAGTTGTGGAGCTTCAATGCCGTATTCTGAAAGAATAGCCTCAGATTCTTCGGGAAGAGGACCTAAGCGACATGGAAGGTATTCAAATTCTTCCGCATCAGGATTCTGCGCAAGCGTGCGCTTCATCATTTCGTTTTTATAGTAGGCAAATCCCACCGCACCTGCGATGGAGTCGTTGTCGGGATTTTTGTGACCGACAATAAGAACGGGCGTAGCCATTCGACCTCCTCTAAACGCGTCATGCGCGCATATATGTACAAGTAAGTTTATTGTACGCGCTCTTTGAGAAAAACTTGGAAAAAGTGCAGAAAAACAAGTTTCACTAGCAAGCTTTATCGTAAGCAGCATCTATCCGAAGATTACGGGCGTAAATAGCCCAATTTGCCATAAGTGCTACCAAGTTTAAGAAATACACGACAAGTACCCAATTAATATTGCCACTTACAAATTTTGCAGAAATTCCAGCAATATAGCCCAACGTGATGAGACCGAGAAACTGCCAACTAGTTCCTGCTGCGGTACGAGCTTTATACGATTTCCACGCATTCATTGGCCATGACAAACCAAAACAGATAAGCATTACCGCCTCGAGCACTTCTGCCATTGGAGACTACCCGCCTTTCTTTTAAACAATACAGAAAGTCAACCCACGAAGAGTATCTCAAGCAATACTCTTCGTGTAATTTGCATACGCTTTTTAGCAAAGTAGCAAAAAGCTCTGTCAGTAATACCCCTATAAGCTTTGCAGGTATATTTCGTTAACCGATTTTCACAATAGGCGCATAATCTTTTAGGAGCTTTTTTGTCTGTCCTGTACGAGAAAAACGAACATGAAGAGTGTCGCCATCAACCTTAATAACCGTTCCACGGCCAAACACTTTATGGTCAACTGTATCACCTTTGGCAAATGTCATACCTGCTGCAGCTTTCTTGCCAGCATTTGGATTGGCCTGCTTACGTGGACGCGACCCCGATGCACTTGATTGACCAAAAACGCGCCCTCCGCCTGCTTCCACGCCAGACCCCGCAATGCCTCGACGGCTTCCACGTTTTTCCCAACCCGATCCGGAAAAGCCAGCAGAACCCATACCAATGTTGTGGCGCAATTCAGTAGGTATTTCAGAAATAAAGCGCGAAGGTGGGTTTGCGCTTGATTGACCAAAAATCTGACGAGTAAACGCATTGGTCAAATAGAGGCGTTTACGAGCACGCGTAATAGCTACATAGCAAAGACGACGTTCTTCTTCCAAACCACGAATATCTTGAGAAGAATTGCCGTGAGGAAACAGAGATTCTTCCATACCAGCAACAAATACACAGTCAAACTCCAAGCCCTTTGCCGAATGGATAGTCATAAGTGTAACGGCTGCACCGTCGTCACTCATCGTGTCCATGTCAGTTCTCAGTGTTACCCATTCAGTAAAGTCAGCCAATGAGTTTGCCTGAAATGTGCGAACGGGCGGCTCCTCGCTATCTGATAGTTCTTCAGCAAGATCATCAACCGAAGGTGGCTCAAACAACGCATCAGCATCATCATGCGATTGCACATATTCATCCACAACACCAAAGAATTCTTGGATGTTTTCAATACGACCTTCCGCTTCATCTGAGCCAATAGCACGATAAGCACCAATGATGCCTGCTTTATCGACAATCATTTCAACTACTTTTCGCAAATCGCCCTCATAGGTTTGCGCCTTATGGATAAGCGCCACAAATTCGCCAATCGCACGACGAGTATTAGGGCGAATTGCCTCGTCAGCTACGCATAATTCCGCTGCCTGCAAGAAAGTACACTGCGTTTCGCGCGCAACATAATCAATATGCTCAATAGTGGTATTGCCAATTCCGCGCTTTGGCGTATTGATAATACGACGTGCCGCCATATCATTGGCGGGATTTACCACCAAACTTAAATACGCCATAACGTCACGAATTTCCTGACGGTCAAAGAATCGCGTTCCGCCTACAAGACGATACGGAACACCTGCACGAAGCAGCATATCTTCAAGCATACGACTTTGAGCGTTAGTTCTATAAAAGACTGCTATTTGGTTGTAGGGCGTCCCAGAACCATGCTGCTTTTCAATTTCTGATGCAATCCAGCGGCCTTCATCTCGTTCGTCTGTTGCCATATATACTGAAATTTTTTCACCATCTGGCTGCGAGGTGAATAGCTTTTTGGGCTTACGGGTGGTGTTATTGGCAATAACTGCATTGGCGGCTGCCAAAATGTTGCCCACAGAGCGATAGTTTTCTTCAAGCTTTACCACATGAGCGTTGGGATAATCCTTTTCAAAATCAAGGATGTTTCGCAAATCCGCCCCACGCCATGAATAAATTGACTGATCGTCGTCACCGACAACCATGATGTTTTGATTCGCTGCTGCCAAGAGCTGCGTAAGTGCATATTGAGCATGATTGGTGTCCTGATATTCGTCTACCAGAATATACAAAAAGCGCTGTTGATAAGCAGCCAAAACATCCGGATGATTCTTCAATAAAAGCCAGGTATAAAGCAGTAAATCATCAAAATCAAAAGCGTTAAGCTGACGTAAGCGCTCTTGAAGACGCGAATATACTTTCGCTACAACCTTAGAAATATGATCGCTGGATTTTTCGGCTTCTTCGGCGAACACTTCAGCAACCTGCAAATCATTTTTTGCCTTAGAAATACGATTGCGAATAGCAGGAACCGGATAGCGCTTTTCATCAATGTTGAGCTCACCGTATATCTGCTTAACTAAACGCTTTGAGTCATCGTCATCGTAAATAGTGAATCCAGATGCAAATCCTAAACGCTCGCAATCGGCACGCAAAATACGGACGCACATGCTGTGGAACGTAGAAACCCACATACCGCGTGAATAGGGACCAATAAGGTTACCTAAACGTTCGCGCATTTCTGCAGCTGCCTTATTCGTAAAGGTAATAGCCATTATTTGCCACGGTGCTACCCCTAAATCGTCCACCAAATGAGCAATACGATGAGTAAGTACGCGTGTTTTACCGCTACCAGCACCAGCCAACACAAGAAGCGGTCCTTCTGTACAAAGAACCGCTTCTTTCTGAGGACCATTTAAACCCGTCAGATCTATAGACATTCAAATTTCCTTGCTAAACAATTTTCTTACCGAATACGGCGGCAATCTCTCGCAATTGTCCAACTAATTCCCTAAATTGTGCAGGTGTTAATTGCTGTGGACCATCAGAGAGCGCCTCAGTTGGATTAGGATGGACCTCGATCATTAGGCTATCGCAACCAGCCGCCACAGCAGCATACGCCAAAGATGGAACCAAGTCACGAACTCCTGCTGGATGCGAAACATCCACACAAATTGGAAAAATTGATTGCTTATGAATAACAGGAACCGCAGAAATATCCAACGTGAAACGAGTTGCTGTTTCAAAAGTGCGTAAGCCACGCTCGCACAACACGATGTTATCGTTTCCGTTCATGGTTAAATATTCGGTTGCGGAAAGCCATTCGGAAATGCTGCCCGCCAAACCACGCTTAAGCAAAACCATTTTATGGGATTCAGCAGTTACAGCACCAACGTTTTTCAGCAAGCTGAAATTCTGCATATTGCGAGCGCCAATTTGAAGTCCATCTACATAAGAATGAACCATTTCGCAGTGAGCAGAATCCATAACCTCAGTCAACGTTTTTAAGCCGTACTTTTCGCCGCCAGCTTTCATTATCTTTAAGCCTTCTTCGCCCAATCCCTGAAAGGAATGAGGATTAGTACGTGGCTTAAAAGCGCCACCACGAATCCACGTTAAACCAAGATCCGCAATGCACTCTGCAACTTCATTGAATTGCTCTTCAGATTCAACAGAACATGGACCCGCGAAGATTGTAATCTCGTCACTGCGTGTACCGTAATCTGGAAGGGAAGACAACTTACTGATCACGTGAAGGCACCTCTTTCATTACTTTCAAAAGACCGCGATAAATTTCAACCAAGTTTTCGTTATACAAAGGACCTTCGTTATAGGAACAAATTCGTTCAAATATTTCCTCTTCACGCTTTGGATCATATAAGCCCATATGAGCATCTGGTTTAAGCGCGCGAATATCAAGTGAATAGCCAGCACGTTCATTGAGAAGCGCAACGAGTTTTTGGTCTACTTCATCAATTTTTACACGATATGCTTCGATTTGCTCAAATGCGTCATTCTGCTCTGGCATTTTCTATCCTTTCGTGAAGTTCAACAAACAAATCTGTCGCTTTATCATAACAAAGCAATAGCATCATACGCCAAGACTCAGATTACTGGATAAACATTAAGGATAGGTTACTGATGCATACCGTTATTTACGATCAGGGTCGTTAAGAAGTGCAATCGCTAAAAGTGCAATTGAAGCCATAATGCCGCATTGCGAATAAAAGCCATCGGACTGCCCCAAGATAAATGCGGCAAACGTTATAAGAATAATTACCAGAGCCGCAAAAGCACAGAAACGAGAAATGTTTGAATTAGCTTTTTTGCGCAGCTTTACTTTTTCCTCTTCAGGAATTTCAGAAGGTTTTTTCTGTTCATCGCAAGCGCTCATGTTCTTAGCATACCATCGCTTAGTAAGTTCCCAAACAGTTGAACAACTTAAAAAATACCAAGCGCTTGAGTACCAAAATAACCCAGAACGATTAAACCGATAATGATGCGGTAAACGCCGAATACCGTAAAGTCATTTTGTTTGATATATCCCATCAAGAAACGAATGGCAACCATACCCATGATAAAGGCTGAAAGAATGCCTACTATCAAAACTACTATTTCGGTTTGAGACATTGCAATGCCATCTAAGAAGTACTTAACTGCCTTTACTAAACCCCAACCAAACATAACAGGAATAGCCAAAAAGAACGTGAACTCCGCTGCAGCTGTACGCGAGCACCCGCATAACATGCCGCCAATAATAGTTGCGCCTGAACGACTAGTGCCAGGAATGATTGCGAGCACTTCAAAAAAGCCAATTTTGATGGCTGTTTTCCAATCCATTTCGTACGGATCGGTAATTTTGAAAAGAGCTTTATCAACTGCCTCAGTGTCATTAGGATCAATTGCTTCTACTCGCCCATGTTTACCAATAGGTTCTTCTACAACCCCCAAAACACGCTCTTTACGACGGCGATTGTAGCGTTCGATAACGATAAAGATAATGCCGTAAAAAATGAGCATTGCGGCTACGGTGTAGGCGCTATAAAAATTATCATGAGCCCAGTCATCAAGCAGCAAACCAAACACTGCAGCTGGAATACTTCCTATGACAACCATGCCCCACATACGCCAAGTTTTCGAGCGCTCCACTTCATCTTTGGTGCGGGAAACGGGATTGAGCTTATGACGAAACGAAATAATAACCGCCATAATAGAGCCAATTTGGATAACTACTAAAAATAACTCCAGAAATTCAGGCGATACGTTAAGCTGGACAAATTCATCAACCAGAATCATATGGCCAGTCGAAGAAATAGGCAGCCATTCAGTAATACCTTCAACTACGCCTAGCAATAATGCCTTAAGCGCTTCGATTAACATATCTGGCGACATTCCAAATCCTCCATAGGTTATTTCGTATAAATAGCCAAAGCTATCGAGTGCTTAGGCAAATAGCATTTCAAAAAAACAAACAACTCAAACCGCCAAACAACCCGAACTAGCAACGATTCGAATTGCTCACCAATTCAAACATGCTACATAAAACAAAAATAAACCCACACAAGGTGGGTGTACATATATTCGTAGCGCTGACTATCCTACGAGAAGAGCATCAATAATGCAGCATTTTCATAAAAAATCCCTCTCCTAAACGCAAAAGCATAATAAAAATGACATTAACCAAAGAAAAAATCTCAAATCGTTCTTGACGAAATGAGGTTTGGACACTAATATATCTACTCGCGCTTAAACTATTAAGCGTATTGTTAATTGCATAAGTTATTGGGGTGTCGTCTAATGGTAGGACAGCGGTTTCTGGTACCGTATGTGAGGGTTCGACTCCTTCCACCCCAGCCA
>USPD01000034.1 GCA_900556585.1 uncultured Eggerthella sp. | reverse complement strand
TGTAAATTAACCCTTTCAAACGAAGTTTCAAATCAAAATAAAGTAGGGCTTATAGACCAAAGAAGACACGCCCAACAAAACCCTACCCGAATAAAAAAGGGCTGCACCAAGATGATGCAGCCCTTCAGTATTCAATATGCGCTAAAACAAACGCAAGTGCGAGCTTTTAGCCCTGATATACAGGAGCACGGTCCTCTTCAGGTTCAATGTCATCGCCCAAGCGGATAGAGCCCTTTTCCTTCAGGCGCTGAATGGTTTCGTCGTCTGCGCCAACCTTCTTGAGGTATTCTTCGGTGTCGCCACCAAGAACAGATACTTCCTCAAAGTCTGCAATATTAACAGGAATAGTGGACAGATGATGAGGTAAACCAGTCTGAAGAACACGGCCAACGCGTGGGAAGTCAACCCATGCAAGAGCCTCTGGATTTTCACGGGTAATCTGCTCAACAGCTTCAGTCTTAGAATTTACCTTAGCGATGCAGAAGTCCTTATCCTCAAGCCATTCCATCCATTCATCAAGATTCTTGGACTTAATGGTTTCTTCTACAATCTTGAAGGATTCAGGAGCTTCCCAACGACGCTTCAAGCCGTCTTCCTTGATTTCAGGATGACCAATTGCGTCACAGAAAGGCTGCCAGAACTTAGGTTCTACCATGCCTAATGCAAGCTTACCGCCGTCCTTGGTTTCATATACGTTGTAAGCAACGGAAGGATATTCAAGGTCGTTACGGTCGCACTGACCACCATTGAAGCACCAACGAGAGTCAAGCAAGGAATTCCACCATACGAAGCAGTCAAACATGGAGGTATCAATATAAGTACCCTTACCAGTCTGCTCGCGAGCATACAATGCAGCCAAAATTGCCTGACCAGCAACCATACCAGAAGAAAGGTCACAAAGATGCAAAGGTGAAGTACCACCATGGTTTACTGACAGATAACCGCTCGTAGCCTGCATGTTAAGGTCATGCTGAGCCTTCTTAGAACGAGGGTCTTCTGCACCGTAACCAGAAATGGAGCAGTAAATAATACCAGGGTTGATCTTATTTACGGTTTCGTAGTCAATACCAAGCTTCTTGGTGACACCTGGACGGAAACTCTCAACAATAACGTCAGCTTCTTTTGCCATCTTCAAGAACCAGTCTACAACTTCCTGATCCTTCAAGTTTAGGGAAACAGACTTCTTGTTGCGGCCAAGTGCGGTAATGTAGTAAGAAATGCCATTACCCATGGTTGGGTAGTCGTGACGCATAAAGTCGCCAGCGCCAGTGTCTTCGCACTTGATTACGGTAGCTCCCAAGTCTGCCAAAACCTGAGTAGCATAGCCACCAGGAAGGTAACGAGAGAAGTCAAGAACGGTCAGACCTGAAAAAGGTGTAGTAGCACGTGCCATTAATTATCTCCTTCTTAGTTCTTCTTCTTGGAGTTTGGACCATAGCTAGGCTCGAATACCTCTGGAGGTACAGGATCGCCGGTGTATTCCATAACTGCGCCATCTGCAACAAGCTTATCTACATCAGCGTCAGTATAGCCATACTCTTTCAGGATCTTGCGGGTGTCATAACCGGTAGGACGGCTACGATAGAGCACAGGATCGCCAATGCTGTCCAGACGGAAAGGCATGGTGGTAATAACGTATTCATTTTCCTTACCGTATGGGCTAGAAGGTCCTTGCTTTTCGTACTTAACGTAACGGAGCTGGTCGTTGTCGAATGCTTCCTGATCCTGAAGAACGTCAGTAACGGTCTGAATCTTCTCAAATGGAATGTCATTTTCACGGAAGCGCTTTTCGAGTTCTGCAAACGTGAACTTCTTGCATGCCTTGTGCATTTCAGCAACAACGTCAACATACTTGCCATTGTCTGCTAATGCCTCAAGAGTGTTTGTCTCAGGATCGTCAGCCCAGTGAGAATCCATTTCCAAAGTATCAAATACCAACTTGCAGTACTTGTTGTAGTTACCAAAGCACATGAGGAACCAAGTACCATCAGAAGATACATAAGAATTGTTGGTTGGGCACTTAGCATCCATGCGATCCTTAGGATAGTCGCAACCCTGCTGCTGTGCGATAAGAGCAGAAGTCATGCCCCAAGTGCCTACGTGATACAGAGAACCAGTTACTTTGTCGCCTTGACCGGTACGAAGAGCACCAGCATAAGCGCCCAAAATACCAGCAGCCAAAGCGCAACCAGTGTTCCAGTCACCAAATGCAATTGGAGAGTTACCTGGCTCATAGTGTGCATTTGCCTGAGGAATTGCACTTACAAAACCAGAACGAGCAGCGAATGCAGTAGCGTCAAAGCCCTTTGCGTCCTTCATTGGGCCGTGCTCACCATAGCCACGGTTCTGAGCCCAAACCAAGCGAGGGAACTTCTCGTGCAAGGTCTCATAGTCAAGACCAAGACGTTGCAAAGCGCCAGAACGCAAAGAGGTCAGGAAGATATCTGCAGTTTCAAGCAGCTTATACATTACTTCCAGGCCTTCTGGATTCTTAGCATTAATAGCAGTCCATTCTTTGTTGAAAGAACCGCAGTCATAAGCTACGTCGTCAAATTCGGTACGGAAAGCCATGCCCCAAGCCATACCCTGGGTACGCTGTTCGTCACCAGTAAATGGCTCTACTTTAATAACGGTTGCGCCCATTTCAGCAAGCGCACGACCAGCTGCTGGTCCTGCTGCATACTGAGTAAGCTCAACAACCTTTACTCCTTCAAGTCCTGCCATATTTATCTCCTAACTAAGTGATATTGGTGTAATCATCTATTACACCACTGACAGAAGTTAAAAGGGGCACCGGCACCGATGGTGTCAGCACCCCTCATATCAAATCCTACTTCACTACCTGATTTCGGTTTATCGAATAAAGTAATGAATTTAGAAAAAGAGTTGATCTTACGGCTCGAGAATTACGCGCAAACCCTCGCCGTCATCGATGAGCTGCATGCCCTTTTCAAATTCCTTCAAAGGAAGAACGTGGCTTGCAATTGCGTCGATGTCGAGGCCATTTGCGAGAAGGTTCAAGCCCTGGCGCCAATGCTTACGCTCGTAAGCACGAGAACCAATAATGCTAATCTGGCGCATAGCGATTGGGTTCATGTGGATGCTAGAAGGCTGTGCAGGAAGACCAGTGATGCCGATGCGGCCATTCTTAGCAACCATTTCTACTGCCTGCTGTACAACCGTGAAGTGACCAGCTGCATCCAAGATGATCTCAGGACCAGTACCGTTGGTGAGTTCCTTAACCTTTTCAATTACGTCAACTTCGGAACCATTGATAGGAATAGCACCGAGATCTTCAGCTACCTTAAGACGCTTGGTATCAGCAGCAAGACCAGAGCAGATTACCTTCTGGATACCATAAGCCTGCTTCAAAACAGCAACCATGAGCAGACCGATTGGGCCAGGGCCCATTACCAATGCGGTGTCGCCAGCTTCAGGATGTACACGCTCAACAGCGTTCAGAGCTACACCCAGTGGCTCGAGCAAAGCGCCCTGTACGAAAGAAACCTCGTCAGGAATAGGAATAACATTAGTAGCACGGATTGCCATGTACTTTGCGAAACCACCAGGAAGGTCGGTGCCATAGAATGGACGGTTGTCGCAAATGTTTACCATGCCCTTGTCGCAGTATGGGCAGGTGTTATCAAACAATACAGGGTTAGCGGTAACACGCATACCTACTTCAAGGTTCTTAGGAGCGTTTGCACCAAGCTCTGCAACAACACCAGAGAACTCATGACCAAAAATGGCAGGGAACGTGATGTCATAAGAGTTGAACAGAGCTTCCTGGCCACGATGTAAAGAGTGGTCAGTACCACAAATACCGCAAGCCTTGATCTCGATCAATACTTCGTCGTCCTTGATCTGAGGAATAGGAGCATCCTCTACATACTGCCAAGGTTCGGTACGGCCTACACAATGGATTGCGTTCATTACACCTTCCATGTATTTACCCCTTTCTAGGTAAAGAAAACGAAAGTCAACAGTGTGCAGTCGCACTTACGCGACTGCACGAAGTCGATGAGTTACTGGATAGACCAACCACCATCGAGAGTAATGGTCTGACCAGTGGTGTACTCGTTGATTGGATGCAGGAAGAACATAATTGCTTCTGCCATTTCATCAAGAGAGCCCATGTAGGTGAAGTCGGACAATGGAGTACGGCTCTTTACATAAGCTTCCTGCTGAGGATTGTCAGCAAATACCTTTTCAACCATAGGAGTCATTACGTAACCAGGTGCGATACCGTTTACCTTGATGTTGTACTGAGCAAGATCAACAGCCAAAGCGCGAACCATACCCATTACAGCAGATTTGGTGGTGCAGTAAGGAGCAATGTTCTCCATTGCACGATCGCCACGACCAGAAGATACGAGAACGATCTTGCCACCCTTGTCCTTCATGTACTTAGCAGCAGAGGTTGCGATGAACCAATTTGCCTTTACGTTTACAGCGAAGATCTTCTCCCACATTTCCTCGGTAACGTCAAGAGCGTTGGTGCGAGGAAGAGAGATGCCTGCGGTGGAAACTACCATGTCGATGCCACCGAATTCTTCAACGGTCTTGGTGAGCATTGCGTCAATGTCGCTCTGCTTGGTGCCGTCGCAGAACATGCCGATTGCCTTGCCGCCTTCTGCCTTAAGTTCTTCAGCAGTGTCAAGGCAGATCTGCTCAGGAACGCCGCAAATCATTACGTTTGCGCCTGCTGCGCAGAGAGCCTGTGCGGTTGCCTTACCGATACCAGAGCCGCCACCCATTACTACAGCAGTTTTACCTGCGAGCTGCTCCTTTGGTTCTCCAGCAAACCAGTTAGCCATAAAAACCCTCCTCTTTCTTTATTCCAAGGAAACTCTTTCTTCTGTTTCCTTGAATTGCTTTATCAACCATGAATATGGTCTGACAGTTATCGGTTCGGGTCTAATTGTCTAGCGATGATTATTTATAGTTAAGACAAATGATATGCATTTGCTTCTATCAATTTGAACCTATTATTAATGCTTAAGTTATCAATTAACGGAAAAACCCTTATTTTTGAGCCTAATTAATAGCTTTAAACTATTATTTGATAGATGATTAATGAAGGAGCATAAAAAACTGGCCCATAAAAAAATAATTTAACCATTGACCGATTGGAAAATTACTGCTCCATACTTTAAGAAGTTCAATCCACTTGAATTGGCCCATAAACCAAACTAGCACCATAAAAAAAGCAGCCCTTACCAGGCTGCTTTCAAGAATTTGCGGCATATAGGACAAAAATTGTGTCTGGGCTAGTCAATCGCAAAAGGATATTCCGTCTTGTGATGTAGTTCATTCCAGACAACTCCCTCACCCCATTCAACCGGCTCTCTACCACTGGATGGGGTGTTTTTATAGGTTTCATAAAGCAGATCGATATCTTCATCTGTTGGCATAGTTTTAAGTATCTGCGCGTAACTTAAAGGGCACTCTGTGTGCATATAGCACCACCAATAGACCGCCTTAATCCTTCTTAGTAAGCTCAGCCCCCTGTGGTCTCTCAGAACACATCTGATCCGTCCATTAATGTTTTCGATTCGATTGTTAGTTGAAGGCATAGGCTCTTCTGTGTTGAGCTGAGGATCGAGATAAGCAAATAATAGGTTCTTATTTATAAGACCCGTAAGAGCTCTTCTAGCTTGCCTTAAGCGCTCATGGGTGTATTCTTTGCGACCATCGACGTAGGTATACTCTGATAAAGATTCACTCCAGAATTCGCACCATTGCAAGTATTGCTCTGTCCACCATTGAGCTTGTTTGAGGGTTTTGATATGTAAAAGCTCTTTAGAAAGCTGATAGATTTCTTTTCCAGCTAATAGCTTAGGACTCGTTGTTGTACAACGTTTTACCTGATTAAAAGCATGAAAGACGCAGCGTTGTACAACAGTGTCAGGCCAAACCTTCTTAACAGCTTTAGCAAACCCAGCTCCACCATCTGTAACAACCATATCTGGAGGAGCAATACGAGAAAGCAGGGCTTCCCAGGCATGAGAGTTTTCTGAACGAGCAAGATACCAAGACAAAACATAATCATCACTTGCTGCAATTAAGATGACAACGTTTCTTGAAAGGTAGAGTCCATCAACATAAATCACTCTATGAATCTCATCTACAACATCAGGCAGAGGCCAGAAAGCCCAGAACTTTGACGTGTGTCTTCTAAACGTTCTACCACTGCCTGGCATATCAATTTGTCTCTCTCTTGATAAAAGCCACTCAACAAACTCTTTCAATGCTTTTGCATCAGAGTTAATTCGATGAGTAAAAGAACTTCCGCAAACCTTACAGCGAAAACGTTGGGTGCCATCTTTTGTCTTTCCGTTTTTCTTCATTTGGACACCGCATGTGCTACATAAAGGACTCTTCATGGCCAACCCCTAAAACAGGCAACTTTTATACCTATTTTTGTAGGATTGAACTGAAGAAATAGATCATTACAGACACAAATTTTGTCCGAGTAGAAAAGTTCCTCGCTCCGAACTTTTTTGCATAAAAATAGGGTGTTACCTGCGGTAACACCCTAAAACGGACACAATTTTTGTCCTATATGCCGAATTTGGAGCTCCTACTATTTAAAGTGCTTTGTGCAAAACTAATTATTGAGCATCATATAATTTTACTGCTCGATCAGAGGGTGCGCCTTTAAGATAGTTTTCCTCCAGAGGAACAACGCCAGTTGGAAACTTAATATGACGTTGAGTAAATTTAATAAATTCCTCTACCAAATGCGAATGGAATGATTTTTTGTTATAGGCAAGATAAATAATATGGAACGGTTCGCGTAATTCAGCGACAGGAATAGTTACAAAATTTTCCAAAGACAAGTCATCCAATGTCTCAAGAATAACTGCAACAATACTTCTATCGGAAGCAACTAACGAAGCTGCGCTAATTTCATCATCAAAACCCTGTTCAACATCAAGGTCATAAGCCTTAAATAGACCTTCAAAGATGATATGCATATATGACTGCGAACGATAAGACGTCAACCTAACGTCTTTTAACTCTTGCAAGGAAACAACATCGCGTTGCGCAAAAGGATGATTAGAATTCACCGCAAGAACTACGTTCTGTGAAAACTGTGGAACAAATTCGATATCATCACTAACACCATCTAATTTGCCGCAGAAAACGACATCGTATTTACCATCCTCAAGACCTTTTAAACATTCATACGTTGTACCCTGATAAATATCAAAAACGACATCATCACCAAAAGCACCCTTAAAAGTGCTCAATAAACGGGGAAGATAGTTTCGCTGAATACTAATTACCGAGCCAATTCTAATACGTCCACTTAAACCAGAGTTATAGGCACGCATAATCTCGACAGCTTTATCAATCTCATCTAATGCAAGGCAAATGTGCTTATTGAATTCTTCACCATATTCCGTAAGTCGAACATTACGACCTACCCTTTCAAAAAAGGGAACTTCAATTTCTTTCTCTAAATTCTTAATAGAATTAGAAAGAGATGGCTGAGTAATATAAAGACTTTCTGCAGCTTTTCCATAATGTTCGTACTTGGCTAATGTACGAAAGTAATACAACTGAGCAAGGTTCATATAAGCACCAAACCTCCTAGGCAAATAGCCACCAGGAATTACATACCTTAATAATTCATCTCAAAATGTTGCATTTAGAAATAAGGTTCTACAAATAATAGCAGAAAATCATCGAAAAGAAATGAGTTGATATAATAAAAACTATGAAAAGCAGATAGCGCCCTGCATGAGCAGAACGACCTATCCTCCCACGGACTACACCGCAG
>USPD01000033.1 GCA_900556585.1 uncultured Eggerthella sp. | reverse complement strand
GATGTGTTCTTTTCCAAGAATCTCGCCGGCACATTCTGCAGCTGCATCCACCAGAGCATTGTCGTTGATCAGCGCATCATAGCCGGAGTGGAAGAGCACGTCGGCGGTGCCGCCGTAGGCAGCGGCAATGGAGGTGGCCTGGTTGCGGATGTACTCCTTTGCCTGGGAGCGGGTGGCCGGGTCCAGCGTCCGTAAGGTACCATGGATCCGCACGTGGTCGCAGACGATGTTGCAGGCGGTGCCGCCCTGGATCTCTCCAAAAGAGAGCACTGCACTGTTGAGCGGGGAGATCGTGCGGCTGACGAAGGTCTGGAGGGAGCTGATCAGGGTAGCGGCCATGACGACTGTATCGACACCGCCTTCCGGGTAAGCGCCGTGGCAGGATCTGCCGTGCAGATCGATCAGTACTTCGTCGCTGGCAGCGTTGAGTTTGCCATACTTCATCTCCAGTTCTCCGGTGTGAAACTGAGGCATGACATGGAGACCGGTGACATAGTCTACGTCAGGATCTTTCATACAGCCCTGCTCAACCATCCGCTGTGCGCCTCCGACCGTTTCCTCCGCAGGCTGGAAGAAAAATTTTACGGTACCGGACCATTCACTGCGGTGCAGCTGCAGCAGTCTGGCAGTACCGAGTGCGATCGTCGTATGGGCATCGTGGCCGCAGGCATGCATCATTCCGGAATTAAGGGAACAGCAGGCGTGGGAAGGATCCTCCTCAATGGGAAGCGCATCGATGTCGGCCCGAAGTCCGACGGTGTTGCCGACCGGATCACTTCCCTCGCCGGTGAGAGAAGCCAGAATACCGGTATCAGCGATCATCCGGTAAGGAATTCCCCAGGTGTCCAGGCAGCCTGTAATAATGCGGTCGGTTTCAAATTCCTGAGTACCTTTTTCCGGATGCTGATGAAGCGTGTGGCGGATTGTCACAAGCTCCGGGAACAGTGTCTCAATATCACGGCACAGGTCAGTGGCCGCAAAAGCTTTCGAAAAATGAGTTTCAGAGGAAGTCATGTTATTACATCCTTTCTTTATAAACTTTATAAATAAGAAGCAAAAATAACGTGCACCTGGTCAGGCATTCATATAAATCCTGGCAGGTCGTGATGAGAGCCTGGAAACAATCTCATTTTTGTTAGTCTGGGCCAGCTGGCTGATCTCCTGGATATCGGGCGCATTGTCGCTGCCGTTGCCGTAGATGACGGCAGTATCCCCGATCTGGGCATCAGGCACCTGAGTCAGGTCTACCATGCACTGATCCATACAGATATTGCCCACCTGGTGAACCGTTCTATTTTGGTAAGCAAAATCTATCTTGCCAGAAAGAAGGCGCATCAAACCATCAGCATAGCCAACAGGAACTGTGCAAATTTTTACACTGCCAGGGCTACGATAATTCATTCCGTAGCTTACCCCTTCGCTCATAGGCACAACCATCACGTTAGTAATGCGCGCATGAACGCTCATTGCAGGTCGAAGATCAATAATGCGATGAGTATCTGGCGCAGGCTGATACCCATACATCGCAATGCCTAAACGAACCATGTCGAAATTCGTTTTAGGGAAACGATACGTTGCGGCCGAATTATCACAATGTACGATACCTGGATTTATACCTGCTGCTTCAACTGCACGCATAGCTTCAACAAAATGATTAATCTGAATTTGGAAGTCAAGCGTTTCAATCGCATCTGCCGTAGCGAAGTGTGTAAAACAACCTTCCAACTCAAGCGCACGATGAAAACTAATCTGCGATAAAAATTCCACTACAGTATTGAAACGAACACCGATACGGTTCATTCCTGAATTGATAGCCAAATGATAAGGCGCTTTCATACCCTGAGCATCAGCGGCCTCGCCGTAAGCTATAGCAAATTCGGTTGTGTAAACTGAAGGCATAATGTGGTAGTGAAGCAACAACGGAATAGCTTCAGCAGGAGGCTCAGATAAAATAAGAATTGGCTCACGCATACCTGCTTCACGAAGTTCAATACCTTCATTTACCGTTGCAACGCCCAAATAGCTAGCACCTGCATTGCAGGCGGCTTTCGCCACTTCAACTGCACCATGACCGTATGCATCCGCCTTAACAACTGCCATTAAACGACAATTACTTGGAAGCAAACGCTTTGTTTGCATAACGTTGTACTGAATAGCACTTCGATCTATTTCTACCCAAGCCCAACGGCGATCACGATCATCAATTGTTGCAAGTTCTTCTTCTGTTGGAGCATTAACGGGGTTTGGCTTTTGTGTAGCCTCAGAACGGGCATACTGATATTTTGGCGAACCCTTTATTGCGCTTCCTGAAAAGCTATGCTGCTGCACCGATGAACGATTCGCAGCTGCCCTGCGATAGTTTGCCACAGAATTTTTAGGACGATGTGCAAACCCAGTAAAGCCATTTGGTAAGTCTTGCACGAAAGCTCCTTCTTTCTGAATGATTCTGAACGGTATGCAAATTAATACAATTAAATAACCTAAGAAGTATAGCGCGAAAATAGATAAACTTTTCGCTTCTTCCGTAAGCGCTACAGAAACCACGTGCAGGTGCGCTTCTGACATAGTAGTTCTGAGGTAAGCGTAAAATTGTCACAATGCTCAGCTATGCAAACATATGCAAAAACGTCACCCTAACATGCAGAGTGACGTTATTCGCTTAGGTGATAGCAACCTCAAGCTACCATCTGGTTATTATTCAGCACTATATGCTTTTAACGATTGATGTTGTAGAAAGCTTTCATGCCTGCATACTGGCCAGCATCGCCCAATTCTTCTTCGATACGAAGCAGTTGATTGTACTTGGCAACACGATCAGAACGGCAAGGTGCGCCAGTCTTAATTTGACCTGCATTAGTTGCTACTGCCAAATCAGCAATAGTAACGTCTTCAGTTTCACCAGAACGATGAGACATAATGCAAGCATAGCCTGCCTGCTTTGCCATCTGAACAGCCTCAAGCGCTTCAGTCAAAGAACCAATCTGGTTAACCTTTACCAAAATTGCATTTGCGCAACCAAGTTCAATACCCTTTGCCAAGCGCTTAGGGTTAGTTACAAACAGGTCGTCACCGACCAGTTGAACCTTATTACCAATGCGGTCAGTTAAAGCTTTCCAACCGTCCCAGTCTTCTTCTGCCATACCATCTTCAATTGAAATAATTGGGTACTTCTCTACCAAAGTTGCCCAATATTCAACCATTTCTTCACTGGTAAGTTCGCGATCTTCACCAGCCAAAACATACACGCCACGCTCAGCATCGTAAAATTCAGTTGAAGCAGGATCCATTGCAAACATAATGTCTTCACCAGGCTTATATCCAGCCTTTTCGCATGCTTCAACAATGTACTTCAAAGGTTCCTCATTGGTGGTGAAATTAGGGGCGAAACCACCTTCATCACCTACGCCGCCGCCAAGGCCAGCCTCATGCAATACTTTTTTCAATGTGTGATAAATTTCTGCGCACCAACGAAGCGCCTCGGCAAACGTTGCAGCACCAACAGGCATAATCATGAACTCCTGGAAGTCCACGTTGTTATCTGCATGCTCGCCACCATTCAAGATGTTCATCATTGGAGTAGGCAGCATATTTGCATTTACGCCACCAACATATTTATACAGAGGAAGTTCTGCAGATTGAGCAGCTGCTTTTGCTACCGCCAAAGAAGCACCTAAGATTGCATTTGCACCAAAATTACCCTTGTTTTCAGTGCCGTCAAGTTCAATCATTTCAGCATCAATAGCACGCTGATCTTCTGCTTCCATGCCAATTAAAGCATCTGCGATTTCCTCATTTACATGAGAAACTGCCTTTAGGGTTCCCTTTCCCAAATAGCGCTCAGAATCCCCGTCGCGCAGCTCAACTGCTTCGAAAGCGCCGGTAGATGCACCAGATGGAACTGCAGCACGACCCATTGCGCCGTCATCAAGAATTACCTCAACTTCAACGGTTGGATTGCCACGGGAATCCAGAATTTCGCGACCAAACACATCGATGATGGTAGCCATTGAATTTCCTCCTTGGAGAGTGTTTTACCAAACGAAACAATGATACCACGCACCCCCTGTTCGGCCTTGAAACTTGTTTGTTAAAGCGCCAGAGTGCTGCAAGAACCGGCAAGCGATGAATTATTTTCTTTGGGCGGCAGCCTTTTTACAGAAATACAACAAGCACTATACACACGCATAAAAGTAGCGCCGAACAAAAAAGCTGAGCTCGCGATACCGCTTCACTGTTTAAACTCGTTCGCTTTCCTGCGCCATAACAGCGAGCTTCCATAGCCTGTCCAAGTACAGCAGCGCATCTGAACATTGAAACTATTAAAGGTATAAACACCGTTCGCCAAGAAACAACACGAGACCACAATCCGCCTGCTTCAAATCGAGCACCGCGCGATGTTTGAGCTTTTCGGATTTGAAGCGATTCCAAAGCCAACATTGGGATAAACCGAATTGCCAGCGAAAGCATAGTGGCTATGTCATCCACTGGAATTCTAAACCTGCGTAAGAATGATAAGAGAAAGCTAAAAGCAAAGGTAAGCTCTTCTGCGGCAGTAGTAAAAGAAACAACATATGATGCAAAAAATAGAATAAGAATTCGCACGGCATACATAAGCGATGTCATACAGCCTTGCGGATTAAAGCCGAAATTACCCCACAATGACATAGGCTCGTAACCAGCCATAAACCCAGCCGACAACCCCTGAGCAGCACTTGAAGCATCCACGCTAAAGGTAAACGCATTACATACCCATATAAAAATTAGAAGAATTACAAGAGGAATTGAAAGCTTGAACAACCTAAGCAAAGGAAGCTTGGCTAGCAAAACAGCACCAAACACAATTGCAGCTACAAGGCACACACCTATCCAGCTTTTTACAAGTAAAACCGCAAGCGATACCACCAACAGCGCGATAAGCTTTATTCTGGCATCGCAGACATGAATGAAAGACGAACCTGACGTATATAAGGAAAATGCTGAATTCATCGCCCCAGAATACTTACATTTCTAAATTGCTACGCCGCTTTCAACCCACGTGTGGGTTGCGTAGTTTGAATCGTCATTCCATAAGCAAACAGCACCGCTTGCAAGCGTTGATGGTACATCAATAATGCGCTGATTGCGCGAACCCCTAAAACGAAGCGAAATATCATGTTCTGCTTCTACATAAGGGCCATCTACCAAAACATCAATTAGACTAAGTAGTTCATCAGTGGCTTCAGTATGCCTATTAGAATTCTTATCCTGCAAATCCTCAAAAACATCGCCCGTATAGCACCAAACAGTTTTATTTGGATAGGCCTGCTTTACGTTGCGAAGAAACGGCAGCAAGGCACGCTGATTTTCTGGCTCCATAGGCTCCCCGCCCAAGAGCGTGATACCATCAACAAACGGACTTTTCAAGCTTTCAAGGATCTTTTGCTCAATACCACTGTCGAACTCATTACCATAAGAAAAACTCCACGTTTCTGGCTGGAAACAGTTTTTGCAATGGTGGCGACAACCTGAAACAAACAAAGTAGTACGAACACCTTCGCCGTTAGCTATATCGCAATATTTAATTTCGGCGTAGTTCATTACTTACATCCTTACTACTTTGCTGAATACCGCTAATAACTATACGCAAAAATAAGGTTTGAGGGCGTAGCATTGTGCCCTCAAACCCAGTTTTAACGTAACGTTTAATCAAAGAATTCTAAAGGTGCAAAACGCGATCGCGAATTTCTTCGGTACGACCCTGGTTCCAGAACTGCGTACCAATGTAGCCGCACGTGCGACGAGCAACATTGAGTTTTTCCTGGTCACGGTTACCGCACTTTGGGCATTCCCAAACCAGCTTGCCGTCATCTTCCACGATCTGAATTTCACCATCGTATCCGCAAACCTGGCAATAGTCGCTCTTGGTGTTAAGTTCCGCATACATGATGTGATCATAGATGAACTGCATAACACGAATAACAGCTTTCAGATTATCCTGCATGTCAGGTACTTCAACATAGGAAATTGCGCCACCAGGAGAAAGCTGCTGGAACTGGCTTTCAAACTGGAGTTTAGTAAATGCATCAATTTCTTCAGTTACATGTACGTGATAGCTGTTTGTGATGTAGTTCTTATCAGTAACATCAGGAATAATACCGAAACGACGCTGCAAAGACTTAGCGAACTTGTAGGTTGTAGACTCAAGCGGCGTGCCGTACAGAGAAAAGTCAATGTCGGTTTCGGCCTTCCATTCTGCGCACTTATCGTTCATCTTCTGCATGACAGCCATTGCGAACGGCGTTGCCTGCGGATCAGTGTGACTATAGCCCGTCATGTACTTAACGCATTCGTAAAGCCCTGCGTATCCCAAGCTGATAGTTGAGTATCCACCATACAAAAGCTTATCGATAGTTTCGCCCTTCTTAAGACGAGCAAGTGCGCCATACTGCCACAGAATAGGAGCAGCATCAGATAAGGTACCCTTCAGACGATTATGACGGCACATCAAAGCTTTCTTGCACAACTCAAGGCGCTCTTCGAAAATCTCCCAGAACTTTTCCATGTTGCGATATGAAGAGCACGCAACATCCACCAAGTTAATAGTTACAACACCCTGGTTGAAGCGGCCATAGTACTTAGGCTTACCTGGTTCATAGTTGCCCGCATTAGCTACGTTGTCATAGCCATTGCCAGAACGATCTGGCGTTAAGAAGGAACGGCAACCCATGCAGGTATAGCAATCGCCCTCACCTGGCTTTTCACCCTTAGAAAGCTTAAGTTCAAACATTTTCTTTTCAGAAATATAGTCCGGGACCATACGCTTAGCAGTGCATTTTGCAGCAAGCTGAGTTAAATAGAAATACTTTGAATCCTCATGCACGTTATCTTCTTCAAGAACGTAAATTAGCTTAGGGAATGCAGGAGTAATCCAAACGCCTGCCTCATTCTTTACACCCTCATAACGCTGACGAAGCACTTCTTCAATAATGATGGCAAGGTCATGCTTTTCCTGATCATTGCGAGCTTCATTCAAGTACATGAACACCGTAACAAAAGGAGCTTGACCATTTGTAGTCATCAAAGTTACAACCTGATATTGAATGGTTTGAACACCACGACGAACCTCATCACGCAGGCGCTCTTCTACGATAGCCGAAAGCTGCTCAGCAGATGGCTCAACGCCTACCATATTCAGTTCATGAATTACTTCGCGACGAATTTTCTTGCGGCTAATGTCAACAAAAGGAGCAAGATGCGTCAGCGAAATTGACTGCCCGCCATACTGGCTTGATGCCACCTGAGCAATGATCTGCGTTGCAATGTTGCATGCTGTTGAAAAGCTGTGAGGCTTTTCGATCATAGTGCCCGAAATAACCGTACCATTCTGAAGCATGTCATCCAGGTTTACTAAGTCGCAGTTATGCATATGCTGCGCGAAGTAGTCCGAGTCATGGAAGTGAATAATTCCTTCTTCATGAGCTTGAACAACATCTTCTGGTAGCAGGATTCGCATAGCTAAGTCTTTAGAAACTTCGCCTGCCATATAGTCGCGCTGTACAGAATTTACCGTAGGGTTCTTATTGGAGTTTTCCTGCTTTACCTCCTCATTGTTGCATTCAATGAGGGACAGGATTTTGTTGTCGGTCGTGTTTGACTGACGCTTAAGATTCTGAACATAGCGATAAATAATGTAGCGACGAGCTACCTCGAACTTATGCAGAGCCATGATTTCGTTTTCAACCATGTCCTGTACTTCTTCAACAGAAACAGTATGTCCCGCTTCTTCACAGAGATCCGTAACATTATGTGCAGCATAATCAATCTGACGATCAGTAAGACGTTCGGATTCAGGTGATTCATCGCTTGCAGCTTT
>USPD01000032.1 GCA_900556585.1 uncultured Eggerthella sp. | reverse complement strand
TAATGGTTATAGAAATCATCGATCTGCCAATAGAGCCGCCAAAGAGTCATTTTAGTATTTCTTGGCAAGCGGTTGGTATTGTCCATCTGTAAAAGACTTTGAAATAGCCATCGTTAATTTGTCGTTGACAACGCCTTCAGTTAGAAACGCTTGTAATTACGCAAGTGTTACTGGTAATCCGGATACTATGTGTGGGGCTAGCGCGTTTATTTGTGCGCATTGCAGGTCATACAGGCTTTCAAAGCTGAAGGCGTTTGTGCGATGCCGCCTAAAGCGGTTTCTCGCAGGGTATAAGGTAGCGCATGTCCTACTTGCAACATAACATGTGACATTTCATCAAACGTTGCGAGGCTTTTAATTCCTGATAAAGCTAGTTGAGCGGAAGAAATCGCAGCAGACACGCCAATGGCGTTTCGATTTTGGCAGGGGATTTCAACTAAGCCACCAACAGGGTCGCATACTAATCCGAGGAGATTTCCTAATGCCAGTGATGCGGCGTGCAGGCTTTGCTCAGGGCTTCCTCTTAGTATTTGGACCAGTGCTGCTGCTGCCATAGCGGCAGCACTTCCTACTTCTGCTTGACATCCTCCTTCGGCTCCAGCAACGCAAGCATTGGTACTTAGGAGTAAGCCCACAGCTGCTGCGCAGTAAAGCGCATCAGCTATTTGAGCTTCTGAGGCATTAATATGTTGGGCGAAAGCAAGTACACACCCAGGCACAACACCTGCCGAACCAGCAGTAGGCGCCGCAACAATAACACCCATGGAAGCACTTTGCTCTAATACTGCCATAGCTCGTGCGACAGCGTTGGTTTGAACGTTTCCCATGAGAAATTCGCCATAAAGTTTTCGCGCAGTGTATACCGCTTGTGCCTCTCCTCCAATGAAGCCTCCCAAAGATGATTGCGGGTTCGTAAGAGGTGTAGTTGTTTCTTGTTTCATAACGTCCAGAACGCGTTTCATTGCTCTAGATGCCTGTTCTTTGCCTATTAAGCTGATTTCGCGTTCCGCCATAATGGCACCAATGGATTTATTGCGAGTGCTACATAGAGCAAGTAGCTCTTCAGCTGTTGCGAATAGGCATGAATTTGGAGTTGAACTGCTTAACGGTTTTGAGGATCCGGGCACTTCGATAAAGCTTGCATAATCTACGAGGTTTAATGCGCGGACTTTTGATAAAAAAGATTCCCCCGTGTAGTGTTCATCTGTTTCGAAAACAGAATAAGCTTGACCGCCAGCCTCGGTTCTATAAGTGCTACAGAATGCAATGTTCACCTTTGCATCGGCTAATAAGTTAGTGAGGGCAGCTAATGCACCTGGAGCATCGCGGTGTGCAACAAACAACGTACAATAAGCACCGGAAATATTAACATCAATATTGTTAATACGCGAAATGCGTATTTTGCCACCGCCTAGGCTTTCTCCTCTGACAGTCGCATGAGTTCCTTTGTTGCTCATCATTTCGATATCGACAGTATTAGGGTGAAGAGCTGGATTGTTCCCTGCAATCTCAAACTCGTACGTGAGGTGGTTTTTATCTGCTAGGGCAAAAGCATCCTTGATGCGTTTATCGTCAGTTGTGAGTCCCATCATGCCCGCTAATAATGCGCGGTCAGTGCCGTGTCCGTGGTAGGTTTGTGCAAAGCTATTCCATAAGGTAAAGCGGGCTTCGATGATAGATCCATCAAGTAGTGAAGCAGCAACCTGGGCGCAACGTAGCGCGCCGGCGGTGTGCGAGGATGAGGGTCCGACCATGATGGGCCCTAGTATTTCAAACGTAGATGTTAGTGATGATGTATGTTCGGACATGAGCTTTCCTAGTGATCAAAATTCAATACCTTAAAGGGTTTAAGCAGCGTACTATATAACAATGATATAAATATGATTATGTTTAAAATTTAATGATTCTTTTTTAATAGATCGTGCCTCTTTTTTTGAGGGAAATTATGACCGTATTACGGTGTCGTTAAACCAGTTAATGAAAATACATCTTCTTTATTAATGGTGATCATCGTTGGTTTGTTACCATTATGGCTCTAATGGGATTGTGACTAAGCAGCGTACTGTCTCAATGAAAGGTAGCTTTGTGAGTAACTCAAGTAGACGTACTGATACTAAACGGGATACTAATACTGAGGTTTCGGTTGAAGAGGTATCTTTAAAGGGATTGCCCCCAATTAATCTAGGAGCATTATTTATGCCTCCCATTTGGGGTCCTGCTCATGGTATTTGGATTACTATTTTGTATTATCCTGCGTGGCTTCTTTTAGATAATCTGTTTTATGGGGCATATGAAAATCCTCAGCCACTTTCTATTGTGCTTTCAATTATTGCTGGAGTAGTCTTGGCAGGGGTGACAGTTATTTTTGCGCGTGCATCGCAGGTATATGCGCTTCATCGTGATTTAAATCGTGGTAGAACTAAAGAACAGTATCGAAAGCGTCAAGTTATTTGGGCAATTGCTATGGCTATTCTAGCGGCGGTAATGTTGGCTTTAGCAACTTATTACAATCTAGTTATTCGTCCTACGATGGGAGCATAATTCATATGCGTATTGCAGTTTTTTTTGTAGGCAATCGTTTGATGCTGGATGATGGTATTGGACCAGCAGTGTATGACTATATTGTTGAGAATTATAATTTTGGAAACGAAACGTCTGCGAATGAAGTTCCTGCGAACGTGCATCCTTCTTCGGAACGAGTGGCAACCTCAAAAGCAGCAACTTCATCTATGGTTCAATCTACGGTCGATATGTTTGATGTTGGCTGCATGACGCTTGATATGGTTTCCAAGGTCAATGAATATGATCTGCTTATTACGGTTGATGCTGTGGATGGTACTGATGCAGAACCCGGAACGGTATTTCGTTATGAACCTTATGATATTGCTCGTGCAGCTGGCGCGCGTACTTCGTTACACGAATTGAAACTTGCAGATTTGTTTGATGCGGCAACCATGCTTGGCTTTGAGGCTGAGGGTTTGTGCTTTGGTATGCAAGTAGAAAATCTGGAGCCTGTTGAATTTGTTGAAGGACTTACTCCTAAAGTGAAAGAACGCATGCCATTTTTGGCCGAAACAGTAATTGCTGAACTTTCGCGCCGAGGCTGCAGTATTGCTCGCAAAGATGGCAAGCCTCTTAATCAGCTAGGGTAATCTGTGTAACTTGCGTCGATACGCTTCAGGAACACATTAGCACACCATAATAAGTGCGTTGATATATGCGGAAATGTGCGGCGTACTCTGCGAAAGATGCTGGTAATCTACGAGAGATGTGCAGGAGCAATAGGGTGATCGTTCATAAATTCAATAAAATGACGTTGTCCTGGCGCCATCATGTCATCGCTTCTATGGATTAAGTACAACTTATGGAAGTCTTGCGGAACCTCATCAATTGGAATGCATACAACATCGTTGAAGGCACCTACTAAAAAAGAATAGTCAACAAAAGCTAGTGTTGATTCATCAGCGGAAATCATAGAGCAGATGGTAATTTCTTCTCTGAATGCTTCTTCAATATCTAGGTCATAGCCTTCTACGCAGGCCATTATTTCATCGTGGGGAGGGCATCCTTGTGCGTACGAAATAATATGTTTGTTTTTCAATTCCGCAAGAGAAATACTAGAACGCTGCGCTAAAGGATTGTCTTTATTTACAGCAACAACTAATTGCTGTGACCAGTAGGGAGTGAATTCCAGCCCTTCTGGGGCATTGCTTAGTTTTGCTGCAAAAACCACGTCTAAAATACCAGCCGCTAAATCATTAAGTAAGCCTTCGCTGAAGCCTTGTATTACTTTTACGGTTAATGTAGGATCAGCTTCATTTCGGAAGGCACGTACCTGACGGGTCCAATCTTCACTTTGGATAGTGAAGGGTACACCTATACGAAGTGTTTCTGTTCGGTCGTTTAGCATAGACTGCACTTTATCAAGACCTGTTTCTATGTTTTTTAATGCCAAAGAAGCATAGCGATAAAATTCTTTACCATAAGGAGTTAATTCAAAATTACTACCGTTCTTATGAAAAAGCGGTGCATGTAAATCATCCTCTAAGCGTGATATTGCTAAAGAAAGGGTTGAGCGCGCAATACCTAATGATCTTGCAGTATTTGCAAAATGTTCTTGATCCGCAAGAGTAACGAAGTATTTTAAATGAGCTAGGTTCATTATCCCTCCCAAAGCGTATACAACTGCACAATCCTATTGTTTGGGAAAACGGCATTTATGCAGGTAGATACTAAAAAATAAACCCTTTAAAAGCATAGCAGACTGGTTGACATTGTTTGTTATCGTTCTGTGGAGCGGTCTTTTTAAGTATTTTCTTTTGGCGCGTTGGGACATAAATCAGAAATGAAGCACTGTGTGCAGCGAGGGCGACGAGCAATACAAAATTCGCGGCCAAACAAAACCCATTGATGGTTAATTGGCTTCCAATATTTTTGAGGATAAAGTCTTAGTAGAGCTTCTTCGGTTTTTGCAGGAGTATCTGCTGAAGGTCCTGCAAATTTTAGAATATGAGCTATACGAAATACGTGGGTATCGACTGCAATTCCTTCTACGATGCCAAAGGCTTCGTTTAACACGATGTTGGCGGTTTTTCTTCCAACGCCAGGTAAGCGCTGTAATTCCTCCATGGTATGAGGAACTTCTCCGCCGAAGTCAGACATTATCATCTGAGCGGTGGCAATGCAGTTTTTGGCTTTGTTGCGATAAAAACCTATGGAGTGAATAATGTTCATAACGTCTTCGACGTCGGCTTGTGCCATTGCTTCTGGTGTTCCGTACTTATCGAACAAAATAGGAGTTACTTTATTTACTCCCGCATCGGTTGTTTGGGCGGATAATAGAACCGCAATAGTTAACGTAAAAGGACTGGTATAGTTAAGGGCGCATTCTGCCTGACCGTAATAATTATTCATACGATCGGCAACGGCTAAGGCGCGTGCGCGTTTGTCTGCAATCTTTTCTCGTGCCATACTGTCTTCCTTGGTTGCGTAATTATTTGGTAGCCTAACGCAAGCGCCCGTGTGCTGCAAACGAAATACAAACCTTGTGAAAGATCCGTAATACTTATGAAGGATACACAATGCTTATAGATATGCTTTCAGCAACTCTTAAAAAATCTCATGCGCTCGCTGAAGCGTGGGAAAAAATGGACAATCGCGAAGATGCGGTTATTGGCGTTGCTTCATCGGCGCGCCCTTTTTTAGTTGCGGCGCGTTTTGTAGAGAATCCATGCACAACTCTTGTAGTTACGGCAGGCGAAGATGCTGCAGATACATTTGCTCGCAATGTTGGTGCTTTTGTGGGCGAAGAACGCGTGTTGCGCTTCGCAGATTATGAAGGAAATCCATTTGCATTAGATGCTCCATTGCAGCCCCGTT
This sequence comes from uncultured Eggerthella sp., assembly GCA_900556585.1. Classification (GTDB taxonomy): domain Bacteria; phylum Actinomycetota; class Coriobacteriia; order Coriobacteriales; family Eggerthellaceae; genus Anaerotardibacter. The sequence goes on along the minus strand of USPD01000032.1, from coordinate 4,247 downwards.
TGCATGGCATGCGACTCGAAGCGTTGTGGGCGCTGCAATCGGGCAAGCCTATTATTGTGGTTGCGTCCGCTCGTGCGCTTTTGCGCAAAATTGCGGCACCGAAAGATGAAATTGCTAAGCCACTAGTTTTAAAGCAGGGTGTTGATTTGTCTGAGCACCCTCAAGGACTTGTTGAAAGCTTCGAAGATTTGGCAGATGTGCTAGTAAGCATGGGGTATGACAATGCCGGTCAGCTTGATGGACCAGGGACATTTTGTTTGCAGGGTGGCGCTATTGATATTTATCCTGGCAATTTGCCCTATCCAGTTCGTTGTGATTTCTTTGGTGATGAGCTGGATGAAATTCGCAGATTCTTGCCTTCAACAGGACAAACTATTTCTTCGCTGTCTGAAATTGAAATATTTCCTGTTCGCGAATTCAGTAATGATACTGCAGTGTTGCGAAAGGCTCAGCGCGATATTGCAAAACGTGCTGGCACCAATAAAGAGATGCGCGAATTACTTGAGCGCATTGAAGATGACTCAAAAGAACTTCCCGATGTACTTTCGGCCTACATTTTGCAAGATGCTACAACAGTAGGTGATTATTTGCCAAAAAAGGCCTTGACGGTATTGATTGAGCCTCGCTCGCTTTTTGATGACGCTCAGCATGCGCTTGATGAATATGCGAAATTGGCACAGGGCACTTCAATTCCTGTTCATGATGTATTCGCTACAGCAACTGAGCTTAATTTTGGGAGCAATCCTCGCGCTACCTATGTATCTATTATGCGTGTGGGAGTTGAGCTTGATAGTGAATTAGTGGTTAAGCGCGTAGAAGTTGCGGGCGATCCAGAAAAACTCTACGGGCGTTTGCGTTCATTGGCAGAAGCGGGCTTCACGGTAGTATTTTCGGTACCGCATTTTCGTGCACGTCAGGAAATCAAACTGGCGTTGGTTGATTTAGGTATTCCTATTAATGAAGTGCTTGATGTTGTAGGTGACGAAAGCGCCAAATTGCGTCGTGGCCAGGTGAATATAGTGGATGTGGATATTCCGCTTGGTATGATTTTTCCTGCTGCGAAAATGGCGTTGGTTTCTTTGGCGGATACGCAAGGATCTATGGCAACGCGTAAGCGTTCGCGTGTTGACGTGACAGAAATAACCTTCCCCTATAAACCGGGTGACTATGTGGTTCATGCTGCTCATGGCGTGGCGTTTTTCCGCGACATTGTTCGCCAGGATGTAGGCGGTTCGGAGCGTGATTATTTGCTGCTTGAATATGCCGAAGGGGATAAGTTATATGTTCCAGTAGAGCAGCTTGATCGAGTGACTCGTTATGTCGGCCCTGAAGGTTCATCACCGCGTTTAACACGCTTAAATACGTCCGATTGGTCGCGTGCGTTAACGAAGGCACGCAAAGCAACAAAGAAACTTGCGTTTGACTTGGTGGATGTGTATACCCGTCGTGCGGCAACGAAGGGGTACCGCTATAGCGAAGACACTCCTTGGCAGCGCGAAATGGAAGAAAGTTTCCCGTATCAAGAGACGCCCGATCAGCTAGCAGCTATTGCAGATATTAAGGCAGATATGCAGTCACCTCATCCTATGGACAGGCTTGTGTGTGGTGATGTTGGCTTTGGTAAAACAGAAGTTGCGTTGCGTGCGGCTTTTAAGGCAACGCAAGACAATAAGCAGGTTATGGTGCTGTGTCCAACAACTATTCTTGCGCAGCAGCATTATTCAACATTTTCTGAGCGTTTTGCGCCTTTTAAAGTGCGCGTAGAGGTACTTTCGCGTTTTCGCACGCCTGCGCAGCAAAAGCAGGCTTTAGAAGATTTTGCTAGTGGTAAAGTTGCCGTGTTGGTTGGCACGCATCGTTTGCTTTCGCGTGATGTTAATCCTCATGATTTAGGTCTGGTTATCATCGACGAAGAACAGCGCTTTGGCGTAGGGCATAAGGAACAGCTGAAAAACATGCGCGAATCTATTGATGTACTCACCCTTTCTGCAACACCTATTCCGCGTACTATGCAGATGGGACTGTCAGGTGTTCGCGATATGAGCTTGATTTTGACGCCACCTGATGATCGCCGTCCAGTGAAAGTGCATGTGGGGGAATGGGATCCTGATTTGGTGAGTGATGCTATTCGTAGAGAACTATCACGCAAGGGTCAGGTGTATTACGTAAGTAATCGTGTGCGTTCTATTGATGAAGCGGTTCAGCGCGTTCATGCTGCCGCAGGTGAGGCTCGAATTGGTGTTGCTCATGGCAAAATGACAAAAGAGCAGCTTGAGCATGTCATGGAAGATTTTTCCGCAGGCGAATTGGACGTATTGGTGGCGACTACTATTATTGAAAGTGGTATTGATAATCCCCATACTAATACGCTTATTATTGAGGATTCCCAGCGTCTTGGTTTGGCGCAAATGTATCAGCTTAAAGGCCGTGTTGGAAGATCTTCAACTCAGGCGTACGCATATTTCTTGTTTCCCGATAACATAACCATGACTGAAGAAGCCATGGCTCGTTTGACGGCACTGAATGAGCATACTGAGCTGGGAAGCGGTATGCGGGTGGCTATGCGTGACTTAGAAATTCGTGGTGCTGGTAGTTTATTGGGTGCTGAGCAGAGCGGTAATATGTCTGCCGTTGGTTTTGACTTGTTTGCGCAAATGCTGGCAACGGCCGTTAATATGACGCGTGAGGGCAATACGTCTAGCACGGAATATTTGCCTCCTGCTTTATCGGACATTGTGATTAATATACCAGGTCACACGTATTTTCCCGAAGAATACCTGCCTGATGCGGACGAACGCGTGCTGTATTATCGCAAAATTGCCAGCGCTGATACGCTTGATGCTGTTGAGGATATTTATCAAGATCTATTGTCCAGGCATCCTGAAATGCCTCAAGCTGCAATCAATCAAATTGAAAAGGCGCGTTTGAAAGCATTTGCAAACGAACGTGGCATTCATTTGATTTCAGTATCGGGTGGCAAGCTTACGTTAGAGCCTATTACACTTTCGAAAAGTCAGGCATCAGCATTGCGCAGAAAAGCAGGAAGATACTTGGCTGATAAGAAAAAGATGACGGTACCACTGCGTGTGTTTGTTCCTAAAAACACTGAAGAAAGCCCCGATGACCCAGGTATGCTTTCTCATGTGTTTGCTTATATTCGTGGCTTATTTGAGGAAAAAGATACGAAGTAGTGAAGGATTTGAGCCTATGTTGTTAAGGATGTCATAGACATGTTGTAAAGCTCTACGTATGTCCCTTCTTCTAAGGTGATCTCACCAGGCTCATCACCACTAATGTAATACAACTCATTCAAATAGCTGTCTTCTGAGTATTCTAAATCACGCATAATGTAACAGGCGCTATAGTCGTTTGCGTCTCCTAGGATCAGTTGGTATGTTCCTGCGGGGATATCGGTTCCTACTCGGTAGGTGCCGCTTCCGTAGGGCGAGCTGAACGTTTCGTTGAATGAACTTAATGGTTGCATGGTGCCGTTGTTTGCTACTACAAGAACCTGTCCGTCTTTAACCTCTATGAGGTTATGGCCATAGTAACCATTCATATGGGTGACGTCATAAACGTTGTCATTTTCACTGGGGGTCAGAACAAAGAAATATGAAAGATCAGTATCACTGCCACTAAACCAGTAACCACCAGCAGGAATATCAGTTCCTATGTAATACAAGCCGTCAGAATATTGGTTTTTATTGTTGGGTTGGCCTGATTGGTTAGGAAAATAAGTTTTCTTTATAGTAGCTAGGTCTTCATTAGAAAGTGAAGCGTTGCCTGTTAAATCAAAAGCATGGCGAAAGTATTCGTTGTTTAGAGCAATATCTGGGTTGTCGGGGAAATTTGGGATGGAAGGCTGTTCTGGAACAGAAAAGTATCGGTAGTCATCATTCGAATTGTTTAGCGCCGAGGATACTATTCCTGTAAGAGCAACGCATCCTGCAATGCCTAAAACAATAACAAGCACTATTGCAACAATGGCTCCGATTATGCAACCGCGATGGGTTTTTTGTTTGGACGGTACAGGAGTGGGTTGTTGTGATGTGCCTGGCTGTTGCGGTTGGGGAATGGGGTGAGGGGTGCCAGGTTGCTGTGATTGTGACTGGAAGCCTGGTTGTTGATACTGAAAACCAGATTGTGCCTGAGATGCTGGTTGCTGCTGTGGTTGGAAATCAGGCTGCGACGTTGGTTGCTGCTGTGGTTGGAAATCAGGCTGCGACGTTGGTTGCTGCTGTGGTTGG
>USPD01000031.1 GCA_900556585.1 uncultured Eggerthella sp. | reverse complement strand
TTCCGAATACCGCAAATGATCCAGTGAAAGCAACATTTCCCGCAAGAGAAAGACCCGCTGCAACACCAACCATGTTTTGCTCAGCAATACCAACGTTGAACAAACGATTAGCGTTTTCAGGACGAGCTTCTGCAAATTTCTTAGTAGTAGTAGAGCCCGTTAAGTCAGCATCTACCGCAACAATATTCATGCCTTCTTCAGCAAGCTGAGCTAAGGTAACACCGTAAGCAGCACGGGTAGCCTTCTTTTCTTTTGCCTGTTCGGGGCTAGCAAGCTTTACCACGTTACTTCACTCCATTCAGTTCAGCGCGCTGTGCTTCTAATTCAGCAAGAGCCTTTTTAGTTTCTTCATCATTTGGTGCTTTACCATGCCAACCAGCTTGATCTTCCATGAAGGAAACGCCCTTACCCTTTACCGTATGAGCAATTACAAGCTTAGGCTGAGGGGTGTCTGATGCCTTCAAACTAGAAAGCAGCTCGATAAGAGCGTCCATGTCGTGACCATTCACTTCATGAATTTCCCAGCCAAAAGCTGAAAACTTATCTTTCAGTTCGCCTGAAGCACAAACGTCTTCAACATGACCATCAATCTGAAGACCGTTTATGTCAATAATCGCAATGAGATTGCCAAGTTTCTGGAATGCGGCAAACGTAGCAGCTTCCCAAACCTGACCCTCTTGACATTCGCCATCACCCATCACCGTGAATACACTATTTGGTTTTCCGTCAAGTTTCAAACCAGCGGCAAGGCCTGATGCAATAGAAAGACCTTGACCAAGAGATCCAGTTGAAACTTCAATGCAATCAAGTAAATTAGAATCAGGATGACCCTGCAAGCGAGTTCCTAATTTACGAAGGGTTTTTAATTCTTCAACAGGAAAATAACCAGCTTCTGCCAGTGTTGCATACAAAGCAGGTGCTGCATGACCTTTTCCTAAAATGAAACGATCTCTACCATCCCATTTAGGATTTGAAGGGTCGTGTTCCATTACACCACCGAAATACAAGGCCGATAAAATATCGGTGCATGAAAGAGATCCACCAGGGTGGCCGCTTCCCGCTTCGTGAATCATCTCGATGATGTCGGTGCGAATTGCGCAAGCCTTTTCCTTAGCTGTAAGGGAATTCATGGCTTCCTTTCGATCGAGGGGTGAGGCTCTTTATAGCGATGCTTTCCAACGATGATATCCAATGACAAATTCATCAATATCACCATCTAAAGCAGCATCAACATTACCACTTTCGATATTACTACGGGTATCCTTAATCAGTCGATAAGGATATAACACGTAATTACGAATTTGGCTGCCAAAAGAATTATCCATCTTTTCGCCTTTTATTTCAGCAAGTTCTGCCTGGCGCTTTTGCTCTTCTAGTTCATAAAGCTTGCCGCGCAAAACACGAAACGCTGCCTCTTTGTTTTGAAGTTGGGATTTTTCATTTTGACAGGTAACTACAATACCCGTAGGAATATGAGTTAAACGAACCGCAGAATCGGTTGTATTTACGCTTTGCCCACCAGGACCGCTTGAACGATATACATCAACACGAACATCGTTAGGGTCAACTTCAACGGTAATATCATCATCAGGCAAAACAGGAACTACTTCAACGGCCGCAAACGTTGTATGACGGCGCTTTTTTTCGTCAGTTGGAGAAATACGTACCAGACGATGAACGCCTGATTCGCTTCGCAACATGCCATAAGCATTACGTCCCTCAACCTGGAAACTTGCATGATCAAGACCAATGCCTTCGCCAGGAGTTAAATCAAGAACACGGACCTTCCAACCCTTACGATCCGCATAGCGGGTGTACATACGATAGAGCATTTCGGTCCAATCCTGCGCTTCTAATCCACCACTACCAGGATGGATAGAAACGATGGCATCAGCTGAATCAAACTTGCCACTAAACCAAGATTCAACTTCGAAGTTATCGAGCGTTTTTTCAAGCTTAGCTAGATCGTTTTCTAACTCTTGGGCAAATTCAGGATCTTCATCAGCTAATTCTTGTGCCGTTTGAATATCGTCAAACAACGAACAAGCAGCATCATAGCGATCAATTACATCACGTAAGTCAGATGCCTGCTTAGATACCTGCTGAGCGCGTTCAGTATTATTCCAAAAATCAGGAGAAGCAATTTGCTTATCAAGTTCTGCTAGTTCTTTGGTGCGGTTATCAATATGAAGATACGCGCGTGCATCTGTTAAACGTTGGCGTGCTTCTTCAAGGGTCATCATGGGTGTATAGTTCCTTCCAAAACCAACTAGTTAAAACCATCACATACCTTACGCAAACATATAGGGAAAAACCCATAAAACATGCTTGCCGTTCGTAAACATACCTGCCGTTCGGCTCGCTTGGCAAATGAGTACTCACCAAATTCCGAACGGCAAGATAGTGCTTACAAGCTATGTTTAAGGTCAACGGTTAGCGCCATGACACTTCTTGAATTTTTTACCTGAACCGCAAGGACAAGGATCATTTCTGCCAACATTGGCATAAGGATCATCTTTATCCTTGGTAATAGTATGAGGTTTAGACTGTTCAGAAGCAGGTTTCGGGGTTTGAGGAACACCCTGAGCCTGAGCATTTGCCGCCTGTACACGTTGTGCGCTTGTAGTTGATTCAGTAAGTGCCTGTTCAGGATTTGAATAGGTAACTTTGCTGTCCTCAAGCGGGCTTTTTTCCTCTTGAGCAGGAGCAGCTTGAACCATAATAGGCGCACGAAGTAAGAAACGAAGGAAGTCTTCGTAAATTGAATCAGTCAATGCCGCAAACGCATTGTGCGCTTCTTCGCGATATTCTGTTAATGGATCGCGCTGACCATAGGCACGTAAACGAATGGACGTTTTCAAGTAATCCATTTCTTGCAAGTGCGCCATCCAACGCGAATCGATAAAGCGCAACATGACCTGAGATGCAATATCGGAGAATGGCTCGCCAATTTCTTCAGCACGTGTAGTGTAAATATCAGTAATTCGTTCAATAATGCCATCAATTAACGCATTAAGATTGTCATCATGATCAATGGATTCAACCGTTAATTCAGGATGGTCGGTCATTTGCAAGAGCCATTTATCAAGCGAATCGGTATCCCAGTCATCGCTTGCATGCTTGGCATCGCAGTATTCCAATACAGCATTTTCTACAACGTCTTCAATAATGTCTGGCATACGTTCCGTGAGGTCTTTGCCGTCCAAAATTGCATTGCGTTCCTCATAGATTGCCTTACGCTGCAGGTTCATAACGTCGTCATATTCAAGAACGTTTTTACGAGCTGCAAAGTTAACAGCCTCAACCTGACGCTGAGCAGTTTCGATTGCTTTAGAAACCATAGATGCCTGAATAGGCATATCTTCTGGCAAGTCGGTCTTTTCCATCATGCGACTGATGGAATCCATACGAGACCCACCAAACAGACGCATAAGATCATCTTCCAAAGAAAGATAGAACTGCGTTGTACCTGGGTCACCCTGACGACCAGAACGACCACGAAGCTGATTGTCGATACGGCGGGACTCGTGACGTTCGGTACCAATTACACACAAACCACCAGCGTTGCAAACTTCTACACTTTCACGCTTAGTGATAGCTTTTGCTCTATCCTTTGCTTCTTGAATTTGCTCAGGAGTAGCTTCGTCAATTTCATCACCAAGCTGTTCGGCCAAAAATGTTTGCGCCATAGCATCAGCATTGCCACCAAGCAAGATGTCCGTACCACGACCAGCCATGTTAGTTGCAATAGTTACTGCACCAGTGCGGCCAGCCTGCGCAACAATAGCAGCTTCTCGTTCATGATTTTTAGCATTCAATACTTCATGTTTAATGCCGCGTTTAGAAAGCAAACGACTTAAGCGTTCAGAACTTTCAATAGAAACCGTACCCACCAAACAAGGTTGACCGTTCTTATGACGCTCAGAGATATCATCCGCCACCGCATTGAACTTCGCATCAATAGTGCGATAGATAAGGTCATTCAAATCTTCACGAATAACAGGCTTATTAGGTGGAATAGCCATAACAGGAAGGTTATAAATCTGACGGAATTCCGCATCTTCTGTCATAGCAGTACCCGTCATGCCTGATAACTTCTCATATAAACGGAAGTAGTTCTGAAGCGTAATAGTAGCAAGCGTTTGATTTTCTTGACGAACCAATACATGCTCTTTTGCTTCAAGAGCCTGATGCAAGCCTTCAGAATAACGACGGCCTTCCATAATACGACCAGTGAATTCGTCGACAATCTTAACTTCACCATTGGTTACAACGTAGTCCACATCGCGGTGGAACAAGAACTGCGCACGAAGTGCCTGCTGCAAATGATTAGGAAGCTGACCGGTTGGATCGGCATATAAGTCATCAATGCCCAACTGGAATTCAACCTTTTCCAAACCAACCTCAGTGGTGTAGATGGTTTTCTTAGCTTCGTCTATTTCAAAGTCAATATCACGCTTTAATGAAGGCATGATAGCTGCAAACTTCTTATACGTGTCAGCAGCCTGGGTACCAGGGCCAGAAATAATCAACGGCGTACGAGCTTCATCGATAAGAATGGAGTCAACCTCGTCAACGACCGCAAAAGAATGACCGCGCTGCACGCGCCTACTAGCCCTTGAAACCATATTGTCACGCAAGTAGTCAAAACCAAATTCAGAATTCGTACCATACGTAACATCAGCCTGGTAAGCAGGAATTTTCTTCAAAGGGTCCATGCCGTTCTGAATAAGACCAACATTCATTCCCATGAAGCGATAAATCTGACCCATCCATTCGGAGTCACGTGCTGCCAAGTAGTCATTAACCGTAACAATATGAACATTGTTACCTGGAAGCGCATTCAAATAACCAGCCAAAGTAGAAACCAGCGTTTTACCTTCGCCGGTTTTCATTTCAGCAATCTTGCCGTCATTGAGTGCCATACCACCGATTAGCTGAACGTCAAAGTGACGCAATCCTGTAGTTCGTACACTTGCTTCACGAACTGCCGCAAATGCTTCAGGGAGAAGATCGTTTAATTCTTCACCCGCATCAAGCCTTTCGCGGAATTCTACGGTTAAATGCGCCAACTCATCATCTGAATAGCCCTGCATGCGAGGTTCGAGGTTATTAATTTCCTCAACTACTTTTTGATATTTTTTGAGGGGTCTATCTTCGCCCACGCTCAAAAGCTTAGAAAAAATACCCATAATCTCACTTTCTCGTGTATCCGCTTCACTCTATCACAGGCACAGCTTCTATTGGTGCTTTGAAACCCCAGTCCAAAGCTTTTCCACGTTAAATTCTCTTTACTTATTTAAATAAGCCTAAATACGGCAGTTGAGCAAAGGCAGTTACGGCATGTCTAACGCAAAATTATGAAACCTGGTTTTAGACTATGATGCCTCCTTGATTATTTCTGCATAAAGACCATCTAGCCTTCTTGATGCGTCAATGCCGTACTTTTCAACGATGGCATCACGACATTCCCAGTAAGCATCAATCGCTATAGTATGGTTTCCTAACTCTTTCAAAATTCTCATATAGTTGTAGCTCACATCTTCACGCGTAATGGTTTGAGCAAAGGCAAACGCAGCAAAATGAAGCGCAACATATTTGTTACCGTATTTGAATATTTTGCGAGTACCTTCAACTATCACATTAAGTACTTTGTTTTGATACGTATTTCGATATGCTTCTATTTGCGCGTTATCAACACCAGGCATAAGTGGACCCTGATATATCATCTCAAGCTGACTGAGAATCCGCACGTAATCTTCCGTGTTATGCACCTTATTGAATTCATTACATAGTTCATTAACCTTTTGAACATCACTTTCAATATGTATTTCACGGAAAGAAATTGACTCGCGAGTTCTTCCTAAAAGCTTTCGTTCTTCAGCGTTGCTACTGATTGTTCTTTTGATTAATGACCACAAGTTATAAAAATTCGAACTAACACTTGGAGAAAAACAATTAGGCCAAATAGCATGTTCCACCCATGCACGTGGCAAGTCTTTATTTGAATTAATAGCTAAAAGAGCAATCATTATTTTTGCTAACTTGCGGATTTCTCCCTTTTCTGGCACTGGCTTTCCGCCACGATGCATTTCAAACCTGCCAAACAAGTTAATAGTTAGACGATTGTTTTCTTCCGGTTCTTTGAGCGCATCTGCTCCATCAACCGCACTAGCCTTATCGGTAACCTTAGCCTCATTTGCGGCGTCATTCTTATTAATCTCACCGACCGCATGAACCGTATCAACCGTATCGGCTTTGTGTTTTTTCGTTACCGCTAATGGCTTTATAGAAACTATAGCAGGACTTAAAACTAGCTTACTTTTGAATATTCTCCTAGAAGCTCCAACTAAGTTCTTTTGAGAAAAATGGGCTTCTGGCGCCAGCTGGGAATCTAATTCCGCCCGAACATCTGATACTAGCTGAGAATCGGATTCTGCCCAAGCATCTGACGGGGGAAATGAAATACAAGGCTTAGCCTTACGGGCTGATAGTTCTTTTTCTACCTCCTTACATTTTTCTTCGCTTTCATTAACTTGGATATTTTTGACAGGCATATCTAACGAAGATGAGAGATTAATGGCTTTAGCTGCTTTTTCAATTACTGCTTCAGCAGCCTGTATAACCTGCGTTTCAGATGTCTGTTCCTTGAAAGATTGCGATAGCGGCGCCTTGAATTCCTGAGGTTGAGCTGACTGTTCTTGGATGTATGTATTGATTACTGAATCATCAAGCTTGCTTTCTTTATAAAACTGCGCTTTTTCATCCTCATTTAAACAATACATAAGTATGAATTGGATAAGAGAATAATCTTCTAATTTCACCAGCTCATTAAGCAGTACGGCCAAATATTCTTTAACGGTAGGATACAAACTATACTCAACAAGCTTGCCCAGATGAGTCCACAATAAAGAAAAGCGCTGTTCTGCTGATAGTTTTAATGATATAAAACCCCTATTTCTTAATCCCGCATGTGGATAATACTGATTAAAGTCTAATAAATTGATTGATGAATACCCTTCCACCAAACATGAAAACAACAGTTGCGAACCTTTTGAAACAACAAGAGCAGTAATTAATACTGCTTTATCAACAGAACACACATTTAAATTTTGAAGCGAAGTAAACAAACGCTTTCTACCGTTTTGCTCATCGCAGAGAACAATTGGGCAAACCCTCCCTAACAATGACGTAGATTCGCTTGGGAAAACCTGGGTTATTTCTTTGGTATCCAGCAATAAATCTTTAGCAGTAATGTAGCTAAACGTGAGCGGAACGATATCTTCTTCGGTTAGGTAAGTATCTATCAAAAAATTTTCAAAAGTGTTTTTAGATTTCTTAGAAGAACTACTCTTTGAATAATCGGATGGATTATCTGAAGATTTCTTAGATACTTCCGCTTTTGAAAAATTTGAACTTCCTTTGGAATGTTCTTTGCTGGCAAGCTCTTTAAATTCTGCAACAACCCGCGTATATGCTGCCTTTATAAATTCGGAATTGTCCAGGCAGTTAAGAGGTTTATTGTTTTGGAACAGACGAAGTCGAGTAGTAACAAGAATTTCAAACCCTATAGTTTGCAGAAATGTAAGTACGTAAAGAAATTCTCCTAAACGCTTTTCTGATAAAGGAAAAACAGAGTCAAAAACAATAATGCCGCCAGAAAATAATGAAACATTGCTGAGTTGGGAACATATCGTATTCTTAAGAGACTTATTATCCAAATCTCTTAAAAAACGCAAATCATCTGCTTTAACCCAAATGATTCCCCGATCAGGAAAAAGGATCTTCGCATACTGATACGCCATTACGCTTTTTCCAAATAAAGATGGCGCAAATAGAATTCGCACATTATCCCTATTGCTCATGAGTTTATATAAAAGTTGTTTTCGCTCTAGAAGATTTCTATAAAGCCCGTGAGGAATAACAGCGTCTGCTTGTGGATTACAAATAATATAGCTATCCACTGTCAACCTTCCCGCAGAAGCAACTCAAACAAAAACAGGAAAGATGAGCACATTCATAGTACTCTGATCAGCACTTTTAATATGCATTATGTAATAACCAGCTAATTAATTGAATCAAACAGTAATCTTTTCTACGTTTAGCGGAGAAAACTAGCTTGCTTTGTCATGAAATAGCTCATGCGTTTTATGAAAAAATTTGATGCATTGCAAGATTTGCTCAAGAGAGATTCGTTTATTTCAAAGCGAAGGTTGCAGAAATTAGCTGCAAAAACGTTACAAACACAACTTTATCCAAATAAAGTTGTCGCAACCGCACTTCATCACACCAAAAGTCAAAAGAAAAAATTTATTACGAGACTTTCCTACCATCTGTATAGACATTTTTACTTTATTGTCCTGAACAAAAAGTTTTGAATATAGATAACAATCCTCTGCATCAATGCATCTTTGGCATGTTAGATTCGTGTAAGATAGCCTTGTGAACTTTGCAGAAAGCAAATTCGCATTAAGTGATTATTGGTAGTAAGCGATATCGCACTAGCGACCAATTCGCCACCATTTGTCAGTTTCTACATTGAGGAGCTTCATTTGACTACTTCAACTACATCCACCAGCACCACCAACTCCGTTTTGGTGTTGGACTTTGGCGCTCAGTATGGCCAGCTTATCGCACGCCGCGTGCGTGATTTGAAGGTGTATTCGGAAATTGTTCCCTGCGACACTCCTGCAGATGAAATTGCTGCAAAAAAGCCAGCAGCACTTATTTTGAGTGGCGGTCCCGCAAGTGTGTATGCCGAAGATGCTCCTTCTGTTGACCCTGCTATTTTTGAGTTAGGCCTGCCTATTCTGGGCTTCTGCTACGGCCAGCAGATTATGGCAACTACCTTGGGTGGCAGTGTGGCTCACACTGACAAAGGCGAATACGGCCCTGCCCCACTAACGCGTTGCGACAACGGATCGGCCTTGTTTGGCGTTACTCCTGCCGAACAGACTGTTTGGATGAGTCACCGCGATGCAGTTAATACCGTTCCTGAAGGGTTTGTTGTTACCTCCACTACCGATGTGTGCCCTGTAGCATCCATGGAATGCGCTGAGCGCAAACTGTATGCAACGCAGTTCCATCCTGAAGTTAAGCACACCCCTTACGGCAACGACATGTTATCTAACTTCCTGTTTAAGATTTGTGGTTTGCAGCCTAACTGGACCATGGATTCTATTATCGAGGACTCTGTTGCCGCAATCCGCGAAAAAGTTGGTAGCGACCGCGTTATTCTAGGCCTTTCTGGTGGCGTTGATTCTTCTGTTGTTGCCGCACTTTGCGCAAAAGCTATTGGCAAACAGCTGATTTGCGTCTTCGTAAACCACGGCATGCTGCGCAAAAACGAGCCTGAAGAAGTTGAAGAAGTATTCACCAAGCAATTTGATGTTGAGTTTATTCATGTTCATGCAGAAGAGCGCTACGCCAAGTTGTTGGATGGCGTGACCGATCCTGAACAAAAGCGCAAGATCATTGGCACTCAGTTCTGGGAAGAATTCTTTGCAGTTGCACAGGATTTAGACGGTATTAAGTTCTTGGCTCAAGGCACCATTTACCCTGACATTATTGAAAGCGGTGCACGCAAGACCGGTGGTAAGGCTTCCACCATTAAGAGCCATCACAATTTAATCCCCTTCCCTGAAGGTGTTTCCTTTGATCTGATTGAACCACTGGATCACTTCTTCAAAGATGAAGTACGTGCATTAGGTACTGCCCTTGGATTGCCCGACCATATTGTTCACCGTCAGCCTTTCCCTGGCCCTGGCTTGGCTATCCGTATCATTGGATCGGTAACCCCAGAAAAGCTTGAAATTCTAAAGAATGCAGATGCTATTGTTCGTGAAGAGCTCGACGCCTACAACGAACGCCTTTATCAAGAAACTGGCGAGCGCAACAGCGAACATTCTTGCTGGCAGTACTTCGCCGTTTTACCTGATATTAAGAGTGTTGGTGTAATGGGAGACGAACGCACCTACCAGCGTCCTATTATTGTTCGTGCCGTTGAGTCCAGCGACGCTATGACCGCCGACTGGGCGAAGCTTCCCTACGATGTGTTAGCTAAGATTTCTAGCCGTATTGTTGCAGAAGTTCCAGGCGCTAACCGCGTATGCTACGACATCACGTCAAAGCCACCTGCAACGATCGAGTGGGAATAGTAATAGAACGTTTGTTCGTATTTTTCATACGGTTTCTAGCGGTTCCGATGGCGACCGATGACGACATTTCAGAACGTCCGCACCTGCAAACCGCATGATTCCGAAATCAGATAGAAACTCACAAGGCTCCTCGAAAGAATCGAGGAGCCTTCTCGTTTCCGCAGATAGACGCATGGTCGGTTGTCACCCCATGGCAAACGGGCATGGGTCGAACGAGCCTGAAACGACTCGAACAGAACCGAAGAGAACCGACACGACCGAAAAACCTACAAGCCAACGAGAGGCAATGATGGCGGGAGGCTTGCAAGTGCCGTCGAAAATCGACGAAACTCAAACGAAACTCACCCGGAAAAACGAAACTCAAGAATGACGGTTGCCCCTGGTGGAGAGCCTGGAAGCGTCATTCTCGCAAACTCACGAAAACGGGTTGGTTTCGCAACCACTCCTCCCGAGTAGTAACGCGAGGCTTGCGGGCCCCTGGCGCGCTCAGCCGTCGTTTTACTCGGAGGGATGACTCCTCGTCAAGTGGGAATAGAGCTTCTCGAAAGAATCGGCGGAGACGCAGTGCTCCAGGCGGCAGGCATCTCTGGATGCTTCGTCGGCGGCGACCCCGGCGTCGCGCAGCAGCCTCTCGAAGAAACGATGCCTCGCACTCGTCGCCTCAGCGATAGCCCTCCCCTCCGGCGTGAAGCCAACGTCATGGTCGACGACCTCGACAAGACCCGCCTCCGATAACTTCACGAGGGCCTTGGAGACGCTCGCCCTCGAGATGCCCAAGTGCCTCGCGATGTCGACGTTGCGGCATCGCCCATGCGAAGAGCGGATCTCCAGGATCGCCCTGAGGTAGTTCTCGGCGGATTCGCGCGACCGGGACGGCTTATTCCAAGGGCGGGTGCTTTCATTCTTTTCCATCTTAGACATGAAGGGGCTAGTCTTTTCGCGCGATTGCCACGCAGGAGGTGAGGCCGATCCGCCGCCAGCTCACGCTGCCGAACCACGTGCCGAGGATCTCCCGCATCTCGCCCTCGGAGTAGATGCGCACGTCCCCCTCGGCGGAGTGCGGCATCCACGCGTTCATGACGGCGCGCGCGG
>USPD01000030.1 GCA_900556585.1 uncultured Eggerthella sp. | reverse complement strand
GATTATAAATTTTACCTCGATATAATCAACAAGTGTTGAATTTTGTTTTGCAATAACACAAGTGCCGAGCGGGTATCATGAAAGCAACTGAACAAATTAAACGTGCTGCATTTGAAAAAACATTTGACTATTTCCTTTCAGATCCTGAGCATAACGTTGTAAAGATAATGGATTTACTGGATAAAGTGGCACCAGATAATCTTTTTGCAAGCCAACGGCAATCATTTCGTAATGCAATTGACAATAAAGACCATTGGTTTCAGCTTATTATGCACATTCTTAACGACACTAATCCAAAGGTACGTGACACTCTTCTGAAAACTTTTGTAATTGACGGAAATTTGATGGCTTGGCCAAAGCAAGAAGAAAATCGCGACAAATACCAGTGCAATATTCTCTGGGCAATTTTGCTTGACCCAACGAGCGCCTGTAATTTGCATTGCCAAGGTTGTTGGGCTGCAGAATATGGTAATAATCAAAACCTTAGTTTTGATGAGATAGATTCCATCATTAAACAGGGAAAAGAGCTTGGAACTCATGTATATATTTACACGGGTGGCGAACCTTTGGTTCGTAAAAAGGATCTTATAAAGTTGCGTGAAAGACATTCCGATTGTGCTTTCTTGGCGTTTACGAATGATACTCTTGTTGATGAAGAGTTTTGCCAAGAAATGATCAGCGCGAATATTTGTATCATTTTGTGCGTAAAATGCGCTCGGAAAAGCCACTCTTTACTTTGGATTTCCAAAACGATGGTGAATATGTTGGGGGTCGCATTGCGGGTGGTCGCCGTTACTTGCACATCAATTCTGCAGGTGATGTGGATCCGTGCGTATTTATTCATTATTCCAATGCCAATATTCGCGAAGTATCGCTATTGGCTGCGCTTCGTCGCCGATTTTTATGGAGTATTACAAAGAGCAGCCATTTAATGACAACCTATTGCGTCCTTGCCCCCTTTTAGAAAATAGTGGAATGCTGACCGATATGGTTAATCGTTCTGGCGCTCATTCTTCTGACCTAGAAGAGCAAGAAACTGCCGAAGAGTATTTATTTAAATGGTACTGGGATGGTAGTATTGCGAATAAAAGAATGTACAAGCACTGCTTGTCTGAAAGGAATTACCTATGCAAGAACAATCACGTTCGTATCTGTTTACGAGCGAATCGGTAACTGAAGGTCACCCCGATAAGGTATGCGACCAAATTTCCGATGCGATTCTTGATGCGTTGTTAGAAAAAGAAATTCAGCTTGCTGAAGAAGGCTATGTTGCGCCTGATGGCCAGCCAGCTGATCCGACGCTGTTTCGTTGTGCATGCGAAACACTTGCTACAACGGGCATGATTTTCGTTACGGGTGAAATTCGTACTCAAGCATATGTTGATACCATTGAAATTGTGCGTGGTGTTCTAAAGGATATTGGCTATGACCGCGCAAAGTACGGGTTTGACTGTGCTACTTGCGGTGTTCTAAACGCTATTCATGATCAGTCTCCTGATATTGCGCAAGGTGTTGACACTTCTTTTGAAACGCAAAATGGCGAAGCGCTTGATCTATATGACCAAATTGGTGCAGGCGACCAGGGTATGGTGTTTGGCTATGCGTGCGATGACACTAAGACGCTTATGCCAATGCCAATTTATTTGGCGCATCGCTTGGCTGAACGTTTAGCGAAGGTTCGCAAGACTGAAGTTATGCCGTATTTGCGTCCTGATGGCAAAACGCAAGTAAGTGTTCGCTATGTTGAGGGTGTTCCAACTCAGGTAGAAAAAGTAGTTGTTTCTACGCAGCATTCTGAAGAAGTTGATCCAGAGCTGCTACGTAAAGAGCTTATTGCAAACGTTATCAATCCAGTTTTTGCGGAAGAAAACGTTACGGTTGCAGATGACGTAGAAATTTATGTAAACCCTACAGGACGTTTTGTTATTGGCGGACCTATGGGTGATGCTGGTTTAACGGGTCGAAAGATTATTGTGGATACGTACGGCGGAATGGGTCGTCATGGTGGTGGCGCCTTTTCTGGCAAGGATTGTACAAAGGTAGATCGTTCTGCGGCGTACGCAGCGCGTTGGGTAGCAAAGAATATCGTTGCTGCTGGTTTAGCTCGTCGCTGTGAAGTTCAAATTGCCTATGCAATCGGAATGGCGCGTCCTGTTTCTTTGATGGTTGAAACGTTTGGAACGGGAACATGCTCAGAAGAGGTAATCGCAAAAGCCGTTGAAGAGGTATTCGATTTGCGTCCTGGCGCTATTATTGATGCGCTTGATTTGCGTCGTCCAATTTATCGAAAGACCGCGGCATATGGTCACTTTGGTCGTGAGCTTCCAGAATTTACGTGGGAAAAAACTGACAAAGTTGAAGATCTGAAAGCGGCGGTAGATCGTTTGTCGTAACCTTGCCACAATAGAGCTTGCAAAGTTTTGTTGTAGTTGTTTAATCAATGGCCACTTTTAAAGTGGCCATTGTGCGTACTGTAAGATATGTGCTGAAATCTGTATGTTGAAATCGCAAAACGAATGAAGGGGAGGGATATCGGTGAAACTTGTTTCGGTTGTACTGGATATTCCTACTCAGGCTCTGGATTCTACTTTTACGTATGTGGCAGTAGAAAACGAAGCGGATCACAAGCGTCTTTTCGCTGCGAAAGAAGCGCAAGCTTCTTCTAATTCATCATCTTCGAAAAAGAATGCCTCTACGCAGCCTGCGCAGCTTTCGTTTTCGGAGCTCTTTTCAAATGATGGCAACGTGGCAAGTTCCAGCCACGATAGCAGAAGTAAATCGTCTTCGGCTCATGATGAGTTGTCCTCACATTGTGATGAATCAACTTTGTCTTGTAGCGGATCGCTACCTAACGATGAATTATCAATTCAGGATGAGTCATCTTCACTTCGTAGTGATTTTTTGCTCGAAGTAGGCTGTGCAGTTCTGGTTCCATTCGGATACCGCAAAGTGGTTGGGTTTGTCACAGAAATTCGTTCTTTAAATCAGGACGATCCGTTTCCTGAGGGGGTAAACCCTGCCAAGCTAAAAGAAATAGAGTGCGTATTAAGCAAGCCTTACTTTACAGATATTGGCGCACAGTGCGCGGCTTATATGGCGCAGCGCTATATAGCTCCATTTTCTTCAAGTATTCGTTTATTTATGCCACCTGGTGGTGTTCCGCGTATGGAACATATCAATGGTGTTTGGCAATTAACCCGACCGCTGATTCATGAAGTGGATGAACGTTGGGTTGTGCGTCTTGATGCGGCTGACGCTTTTACTCCTCGTAAGGGCGCAGTAAAACAACAGCGCGTGTTGGAGGCACTTTCTCAGGGGGACTTGCGCGTTAGTGAACTTACTGCCGAATACGGTTCTGTTGCTTCAACGCTTAGTTCATTAGAGAAAAAGGGTGTTATTCGTATTGAACAAAGAAGGCGCATGCGTGCCCCTGAAGGTCAAAGTGAAGAATTTACTCGCCGTATTCGTCCGCGTCCCGAATTAACTCAAGATCAGCAGCGGGTGGTTAATGCAATCCGCAGCGCAGCATCCGCTAAGACAGGTGAAGTTGTTTTGGTGGATGGTGTTACTGGTTCAGGCAAAACAGAAGTGTATCTTTGTGCGATTGAGCAAGTTCTTGAACGTGGTGCTGGCGCTATTGTTTTGGTTCCGGAAATTTCACTTACGCCACAGACGGTGGCACGTTTTAGAGGACGTTTCGGTGATTCAGTTGCGGTACTTCATTCGCGAATGTCTCAGGGTGAACGGTATGACCAGTGGGATGCAATTCGTAATGGAGCGGCGCGCGTTGTGGTTGGTGCCCGTAGTGCGCTGTTTGCGCCTATGCAAAATGTGGGCATTATCATCATTGATGAAGAACATGAATCTAGTTACAAACAGGATCAGGCTCCGCGTTATGTAACGCGTGATGTTGCGCAATGGTTAGCGCGTGCTCACGGAGCGGTGTTGGTGCTTGGGTCTGCTACACCTTCTTTAGAGGCGCTCGAACGTTGCGAAAATGATCCTTCTTGGCACAAAGTTGAAATGCCACGCCGCGCAAACGGAAAACCACTGCCTTCTATCCAAGTGGTTGATATGGCGCGTGAATTTGGCGGTGGAAACCGTTCGATGTTTTCACGCGCTTTGCAAGAAACCTTATTTGAAGTGTTGAAAAAAGGTGAAAAAGCGGTTCTAATGCTGAATCAGCGCGGGTTTGCGCAGTTTCTCCTTTGCCGTGATTGTGGTTTTGTGCCTACGTGCGATTCGTGTTCAACGTCTTTAACGTATCACGAACGTGAAGCAAAATTGGTGTGCCACCATTGCGGTTATGAACAGCGAGTACCGCTAACGTGCCCTAAATGTGGTAGTCCGTATTTAAAACGCTTTGGTGCGGGAACTCAGCGAGTTGAAAGTGAATTACGTGCCTTACTAGCCGAATATGAATGCGAAATTATTCGTATGGATGCGGATACCACTTCACGAAAAGGTGATCATCAGCGCCTGCTCGAACAATTTGCACGAGCAGGTGCAGCGGTGTTACTCGGAACGCAAATGATCGCAAAAGGCTTGGACTTCGATGAGGTAACCCTTGTGGGAGTGATCAATGCTGACACTATGCTGAAGCTTCCTGATTTTCGGAGTTCTGAGCGAACTTTTGATTTGATAGAGCAGGTTGCGGGACGTGCTGGAAGAGCGGATAAACCAGGGCGTGTTATTGTGCAGACGTACAGCGCGAAAGATCCTGCAATTCGAGCAGCTGCTCACTATGATCGTCAATTATTTTTGGATACCGAATTACAACTGCGTCAAGGATTGGGATATCCTCCTTTTGTTCGCTTGGCAAACATTTTGGTATGGGGTAAAGACGAAGAGCGTGTAAAGCAGGTGGCGCATGAGTTGTATGCGGATATTGCTCCCTTACTATCTTCGTTTTCTCAAGGTGACAGCGGTGAATATTCGAACAATTCTAGCCAGTCATGGATTATCTTGCCGCCTACGCCATGCGTGCTGGAACGATTGAAAGGTTCTTTTCGGTATCATTTGGTGCTAAAAGCTCCGCCAGGTTGCAATATTGCCGATGCGGTTGGTACCTATTTTCGTGAGCGAAAACCCGAAAAAGATGTTCGCGTATCTATTGATATTGATCCGATAAATCTTTTGTAGAACTTCGGCCATTTAGCGGTATAATGGTTCGATGTCTATCTAGCGATCTTTTCGCTAATCTTAAACGTATCGTGGGAAGGAATTAACGTGGCAAAGGCTTCCTCTCAAGTGTCAGAATCCAAGACAATCGAAACGAAGGAAGAAACGGAAAGCACGAAAAAGAAAACTCCTGCTAAAAAAGCTACTACAAAGAAGACCACGGAATCATCTTCTAAAAAGAAAGCTCCCGCAAAGAAAACAGCTACAAAGAAGGAAACCGCAAAATCTAAAAGCGCGGCATCTTCGAAGAAAAAGGCGGAAGAAGCTAAAGCTGCTCAGGTGGCAGATATCGAAGATGAAGAAACCGAAGATATCCTTGAATCCAATGTAGAACCTAGTATTCATGAAGTTCATGATGATTCTGACGTCAAGGAAAGCGATTTAACAGACGAAAGTCTTCTTGAAGGTATTCCTGAAGAAGAATTAAAAGCAACTGTTGAAATTGCGCCTCCGAAGGTAAATAGTAAATCAAAGTCAAAGCGCTCTCGCAATCGCAAACAGGCGGGTGATTCTTCTGTTGCGCTTCTAACGGGCGATCCAGTCCGTATGTACTTAAAGGAAATCGGTAAAGTTTCCTTGCTTACCGCTGCTGAAGAAATTGACCTTGCAATGAAAATTGAAGCAGGCGTTGCAGCAACTGAGGAACTGGAAAAGGCTGAAGAAGAGGGCATCGAACTTGAACGTCGCGAGCGTCGTCGTTTGTCTCGTGTTGAGCAAGTAGGTCTTGATGCAAAACAGCAGCTTATTGAGGCTAACCTGCGTTTGGTTGTTTCTATCGCTAAGCGCTACGTCGGTCGTGGCATGTTGTTCTTGGACCTTATCCAAGAAGGTAACTTGGGTCTTATTCGTGCTGTTGAAAAGTTTGACTATACTAAGGGCTTCAAGTTCTCTACATATGCAACCTGGTGGATTCGTCAGGCTATTACTCGTGCAATTGCAGACCAAGCTCGTACCATTCGTATTCCAGTACATATGGTTGAAACTATCAACAAGCTTGTTCGCATTCAGCGCCAGCTTTTGCAATCTCTCGGTCGTGAACCTACCCCTGAAGAAATTGCAGAAGAAATGGGCTTAACGCCAGAGCGTGTTCGCGAAATTCAAAAGATTTCTCAAGAACCTGTTTCTTTGGAAACTCCTATTGGCGAAGAAGAAGATTCTCAGTTGGGTGACTTTATCGAAGACGATGCAGCAATTGTTCCTCCTGATGCAGCAAGTTTTAGCATGTTGCAGGAGCAGCTCGCAAAAACGCTTGAGGGTCTTGCTGAACGTGAGCGCAAAGTTATTTCTCTTCGCTTTGGTCTGGAAGACGGTCATCCTCGTACTTTGGAAGAGGTTGGTCGTGAATTTGGTGTAACACGTGAACGTATTCGTCAGATTGAATCCAAGACTTTAGCAAAACTCCGTCACCCTTCACGCTCCCAGAAGTTGAAGGATTATTTGGAGGACTAAATTTATCTTGGCTAGCGTAGCTTGAATTCTAGGTTCGCATAGCTGTTTTAAGACGTAGAAGAGGGGCACTGATAACTAGATCGGTGCCCCTTTATTACGTTTTCCTTAAATCTCGTAATTCCTTTATAATCAATCAGCTTATAAAAATTGATTTCTAGTGAGTGTACGTCCCATGAATAATCAACTGGAATATTTTGCTACCTGTCCTAAAGGATTTGAAGCGCTATTAGCTGATGAGCTTAAGCGTTTGAAGGCGCAGCGTGTTCGTCCTTTGAAAGGCGGCGTTGCATTTTTCGGATCAAAGAGTGATGGGTATCGAATTTGCTTGTGGTCTCGTATTGCTTCGCGTATTTTACGCGTTGTTGATCGCGTTTCTGCTGAAAGCGCTGAAGCGCTGTATTCTTCAGTTAAAACAATTTCGTGGGACATTTTTGTAGGGCCGAATGCAACAATTTCGGTAAGTGCCCGTGGCAAAAATGAAGCACTACGTAATACGCAGTTTGCCGCATTGAAAGTGAAAGATGCTATCTGTGACTGTTTGCGCGAAAAGCGCGGATCGCGTCCTAATGTAGAACCTACACGGCCCGATGTTCCTGTTTGGGTGTCTATCCATAATAAGAAAGCCACTATTTCGATTGATTATGCAGGCGAATCCTTGCATAGACGTGGCTATAGGAGTCGGGGAGAATCGGTGGAAGCTCCCCTAAAGGAGGCCCTTGCAGCTGGAATGTTAGCGTGGGGCGGTTGGGATAAGCTTGCTTCTCCTCGTTATCGCCGCGCGCAAGCGCAGCGTTTGGGTGTTGAAGGACTAGTGGAAGCTCCAACGTTTGTTGATCCAACATGCGGTAGCGCAACATTAGTAATTGAGGCTGCCATGATGGCTACTGATCGTGCTCCAGGGCTTTCGCGTGATTATTGGGGCTTTGAGGGCTGTGCCGATTTTGATGCAGAAGCATTTGACGATTTGCTGGCTGATGCAGATGAGCGTTTTGAAGCTGGGCTTGAAAACGCTCCTAACATAATTGGAATTGATATTGACCCAAAAGCTATCAAGATTGCTGAAGGCAATGCGCGTCGTGCAGGGTTTGGCAAGCTTGTGCAGTTTGTTTGCGCTTCTTGCGAATATGCGGGTGATGTGTTGAACAAATGCGGGGTAGATCTTGAGCATCCTGGTTTTATAGCATGCAATCCACCCTATGGGGTTCGTTTGCTTCAAGGCGAACTGGGTGAATTTTACAAGGCGCTCTCGGCGGGATTACAGCCTTTTTCTTCAGAGTGGAGCCTATGTGTAATAACTCCTGACAAACTATTTGATTCAGCTGTTGGGTTTGATGCTGTAGATACACTTTCTGTCTATAATGGCGCTATTGAAGCTACGCTTCGTAAGTATCAGCTTGGCTCTAGCTTTAAAGAAACGCTTTCGTTGTTGCTGCTGGATGGTAAAGAGGTTGAAGTAACGGTATCTTCTTCTCATGCGCAGCAGTTTGCGGATCGTCTTCGAAAAATGATCAAGACGCGCAGGAAATGGGCACGCAAACATGCTATCCATGCATATCGTGTGTATGATTCGGATTTGCCTGATTACGCAGTTGCGATAGAGGTATTTGAAGAAAAGGACACGCTTGATCTCAATGTTCTTGTTACGGAATATCAGGCACCAAAAGAAATCGATCCTCAGCTTGCTACCCGCCGTTTTATGGATGCTTGCAGTATTGCGCAAGTGCTTTTTGAGGTGGATGATGATCATCTCTTTACCCGTGTGCGCAAGCAGGACAAAGGCGGTTCTCAGTATAAGAAAGAACATCGCCAGAATCATTGCATCGTGGTAGAAGAAGCGGGTCTTCCGTTTGAGCTTGATCTGTCGGGGTATTTGGATACAGGACTCTTTCTAGATCATCGTATTACGCGTGGGCTTGTTGGAAACATGGCAAAGGGAAAGAGTTTCCTAAATCTTTTTGCTTATACAGGTACTGCAAGCGTGTATGCAGCAGCGTGTGGTGCAACACAAACAACTACGGTTGATATGAGCCAAACCTACCTTGAATGGGCGCGAAGAAACATGCAACGTGCGGGCTTTTCGGGTGGGAAACATCAGTTTATTCGTGCTGATGTGCTTGCTTGGGTAGAGCACGAATCACAGACGCTTGAGCAGGCATCGTACTTACCAGAAGAGACCTTACCGTCTGCAAAACAGGTATCGGGAAAAGCTCCTCAGCACTACGATGTTATTTTCCTTGATCCACCAACGTTTTCTAACTCAAAGACAATGGGTAAACGCAGTTGGGATATTCAGCGTGACCATGTAGCACTTCTAAATAAGGTTGTTCGTCTGTTAAACAACGAAGGCGTCATTGTATTTTCGGGAAACTTGCGTTCCTTTAAGCTTGATGAGCAGGCTGTTTCTGCTATGGGGCTTCAAATTGAAAACATCACAGCTCAAACTATTCCTGAGGATTTTTCGCGAAACCCGCGTATCCATTTTTGCTATGTATTAACGAAGACATCCGAAGAATAAAGTACGGGCTAGATGGGTGTCATAGCAAAAATACGGTCATGGGTAATGCAAGAAATCGTACTTGTTGTTTCGGTTGTCGCGGCAGCTCTATCATGTATATTTGTTCCTTTTGATGGACAGTATGTTACTTACATAGACTGGCATACGCTTGCACTGTTGTTTTCTTTGATGAGCGTTGTAGCAGGGTTGCGATTTTTGGGCGTATTTCGTCTGTTGGGCGAATGGGTAGTTGCCCATACTAAAACAAAAGCCATGATTGCGTTTTCGCTTGTAGGACTTTCGTTCGTGTGCTCCATGGTGATTACAAACGATGTTTCCTTAATTACGTTTGTTCCCTTTGCCATTGTGATTATGCATCAGGCGAAAATGGATTGGTATATGGGGCCAGTTGTAGCTTTGATGACAGTTGCTGCAAATTTGGGCAGCATGTTGTTGCCTATGGGTAATCCTCAAAACCTGTATTTGTTTCAAGTATCTGGTTTTGACTTTGCTTCATTCGTTTCTTTGATGGCACCTTATACGGCTGTTTCGGCGGTGTTGCTTATTGCTGCGTTGGTGATGTTGTTTCGAAGGGGCATGCGCGATGCTCGTGATGCTCACAGCGTTCAAAACGCCAACAGTATCCACAATATTCACTCTGAAACCAATACTAAGCACGTAGTTGCTGATCATGCTAGCAAAAGCAGAGTAACTCGTCATATTCCTTCAAAACGCAAGCTGGGGAAGGCACTTGCATATGGTGTGTTGTTTTTGGTGTGTCTTGCCGCAGTGCTTGATGTTGTAAACGTATTTGCTGTATGCGTGCTTGTTTTTGTTGTGGTGCTAGTTATGGACACTAAGACGCTTTTGCGTGTGGATTACGGGCTTTTATGTACGTTTGTTGCGCTTTTTGTGTTTGTAGGGAATATGGGAAGGATTCCTGCGATTCATGATGGTATAGCCCAATTGGTGGGAATAGCGCCTGTAGTAGCTTCAGCTCTTTTAAGCCAAGTAATCAGCAATGTTCCGGCGGCGCTATTGTTGTCGGGATTCACCGATCAGTGGCAAGCGCTCATTATTGGTACCAATATTGGTGGTTTAGGAACGCTTATCGCTTCAATGGCAAGCATTATTTCTTTTAAACTTATTACTACCGAAGGATTGGTTTCGCGTAGCGCCTATCTGCGCACGTTCACACTATACAACGTGGTATTTCTTTTTATCTTGCTTGTTTTTAATGCGGGACTTTCTGTTTTGGGCTAACGCGGAAGCAGATGTTTCTATGCTAATGCGAGACAACTTTTTTTCAGAATGTGGTGCAATTCTGCTCATAGTGTAATGCTGTTATTTCTGGGTAAGTGCGGTGCAGCTGCTGATAGCTAAATGTTGGTAAGCTATTTTTCTGGATTATAGGGCTTGCCATCTCTTAGTAGCGCATCAACAAGTTTGTTGTCTTCAGGGTCAGGGGATCCTAGTGGTAGGCCACATGCTTCAAAGAAATGGCTGCCAGCAAATTGCCGTGCACGGAAAGAATCATGCTCTCCGTCATCTAAGTAGCGAATACGGCTTCTTCCATCGGTAGTTCCACAGAACAATAACCCATGATTACGTACATAGGTGCGGTACGTTTCTTTTGCAGACCACAACATTACGCCTGCCATGTTTTCTAGCTCGTAGGCAACGGCGTAGCTTGTCCATGAGATACCGCGCAAACGAACATAGCGGTCTAAAAGTGACGCCATGCGTGTGACGCGTTTAAGAGTGCGGGTAGCACCAATAAAACGGGCGCCTGGTACCAACTCAATGCCATCGTTCTGTAGTTCTTTTACGGCGTGCTCGTAAGCATCTAGTTCAAGCATGATAGCGGGAACGGTAAGCTTGATGGATTCATCAGGAAATAGTTCGATTGCTGAATGGGCGGGTCCCCCTGGAATAGCGACTGATGCTCGCAGGATTAACGAGTCATGGGCGTGCTGAACATGGCATTCCATAGCCTGTTGGGAAAATGCTTCACGCATAGCGTTTACGTGTTCGTCAATCGCGGTGCGTGAGATGCTTTGATTTGCTCTGCTTCCCATATGAAATAAATACAGGCTAAACAATGGAATGGGAACAGGGCGTTGGTTTGGTGTGGTGTTGATAGGCGCAGCAGAGGCTTGCTGGTTGCTTGCATGATAGGGATAACCTCCGGGGCGAAAAGAGTGTAGGGAGTTGTAGCTTGGCGAGCAAAAACTGTCTCCTGGATACCATACGCTTCGCTGGCAAAACTCTCGTATTTCTTGGGCTCGTTTGGTTGCTTTGCTGTATAGCTCTACTAAAGCGGAACCTAATGCGGGACCAGATGTTGATCCTTCTCGTATTTCTACAACGCCATC
The DNA here is from genome assembly GCA_900556585.1 of uncultured Eggerthella sp. GTDB lineage: Bacteria > Actinomycetota > Coriobacteriia > Coriobacteriales > Eggerthellaceae > Anaerotardibacter. Next base: position 1,048 of record USPD01000030.1, on the reverse strand, counting down.
GGCTACATAAGGCGGAAAATCTCCTTCGTGAACCTGTACTACTACAACACCTTGATTAGGGTTTTGGGGATCAGCGATAAAGCGTGCATCAAAGCGTGGAGTAGGAGAAACGTGATGGCGGCATAGTTCGCCAAATATCTGCGAAAAATCAGCTGAAATACGGGGGATGGGGCAAACTGACTTATCATCGTCCGCAATACCAATAACAAGCCATCCGCCGCGAGAATTTGCAAAAGACGCAATAATCTTTGGGATTTTCTTGCGTACGTTTTCGTTCCAGGTACGTTTGAATTCCAGAACGAATCCTTCATCTAAGTCCGTTAATTGTGCTAGATCGGCATAGGTAACATCTGCTAGATCTTTTGGTTGGCCTTGCTCATTGCGAAACGGACTATACATGAGGTATCTCCTAATCCGAAAAACCGAAAGGCTAGGTGTTCAAATTATGGTTGGTCCAGTGTGCTCCATTTTGCACTGCACTGCTTTAATTATAGGCAGCGGTGAAGGGGATGGAGTGTAGTTTTCGAATATATGATGCAGATTCATTTAACGATAAAGAATTTTTTTGAAATGCTGCATAAGCGCAAGACAACCCGCATCAATATCGTCATAAGTTGTTTCGAAATCTCCCGTGTACCAGGGGTCTGCCACGTCACGTGAAAGTCCAACCCAGTCCATAAGAAGGCTGCATTTTTGCTGAGGATCGTTATTAAAAAGCCACAGCATATCGCGCATATTGTAGCGGTCCATGCCAATAATATAGTCAAACCGGTCATAATCTGCCCAGGTGATCTGACGGGCTCTGTGCGGCACTAATGGGATGCCAACCTCTCTTAATTTGTTTACCGTACCACGGTGGGGAGGATTCCCGATCTCCTCCGTACTAGTCGCCGCACTGTCGATCAGAAACTGATCAGCAAGACCGAGAGCGGATACCTTGTAGGTAAACACACTCTCGGCAAGGGTAGAACGGCAGATATTGCCGTGGCAGATAAATAGTACTTTTATCATTGTTGCATAACCTCGCATTTCTTAGTTTTTCTTGGTT
>USPD01000029.1 GCA_900556585.1 uncultured Eggerthella sp. | reverse complement strand
TATGGCTATCACTTGGACCGGCGTTGGTAAATTTGTAAGTGTTTGGATTGGTGGCGAGATTTCAGACCGTATTGGCCGCAAAATTATGGCTGTTGGCGGCGGTATTCTCTACATTATTTCTTTCGTTATTATGTTAACCACAACAGATGCAACCATCGCCTGTATTGCAGGTTTCCTCTCTGGCGTTGCTACTTCTGGTTTCTGGGACGGTTCGCTATACCCAGCAGTTGCTGAAGCTAATCCAAAGTATTCAGCATCTACCACAATCGGTATTAAGGCTGTAATTTCTCTGTCTGGTATCGTTTATCCTCTCTTGGCAGCTATGAATAGCGGCGATTCTTGGCATATCAACATTTGGATTCCAATTGTTATGTCTGTTATCGCAACTGTAATGGCTATTTTCACTCCGTTTATTTACGATGACGAGCGTAAGATGGCTACAGAAGGTGCTGATGACGCAGCTGTTAAGAACAAGGCGGAAGCGGAAATCCAAGCAGCAAAGGATGCCATGCTTCAGCAGCCGAACGCTCTTATCCAATTCGTTACGTTATTCTTTGGTTTTACTATCATGTTCGTAATGTATGGTGCTCAGCAGTACACTAAGCAGTTCGGTGTTACTAACCTTGGTCTTGATCCGGTAGCTGCTGCGGGCTTAACTTCAATCTATACGGTAGGTTCTATTATTGCTGTTCTGTTCTGGGCATGGATGATGGGTAAGCTTCGTTGGTCTCCTTTGAAGGTTATCTTGTTTGACTCAATTCTCGGTGCATTTGCTTTAGCTTTAGTAATTATTGCTTTACCTTTGAACCTTGGTGCTGGTGTGGTATATGTTGCTATTGCAATCTTGGGCTTCTCTGCTGCAGGCGGTATGCTCCAGACGGGCGTTTCTTTGCGTCAGCTTATGTGCCCAGGTCCTCGTGGTCGTAATGTAGGTATGTATTACACCTTTATGGGCTTCGCTTCTGTATTCCTGCCATTTATCGTTGGTAGCATGACTACAGCAGTAGGTGAGGCAAGTGCTGTTTGGATCATGATGATTCTCCTGCTTGTTGTAAGTTGTGTTGAGATTCTGATGGCTCTTGTTGCAATGGCAGCATTCAAACGTCAGTTTGGCTACAGCGCAATGGAAAAACTTCGTGACGATCAATAGCAGTAGAATGTTGAACGTATAAGTTTTTATGTAAATACTTGAGTCGAGCTACTTAGTTTCGAAGTTCCTTATTAAGAACCCCGGTTTCCAACCGGGGTTCTTTTTTGATTGATCCTTATGAATTGTCAACAACCTATCGGAATTACGTTATAATTTTTTTTGTAGTTATACGTATCAGAGGTGTGTAAGGTATGAACCTATCTCAGCTGTACTATTTTCGTAAGTTAGCAGAACTTCAGCATTATACGCGCGCGGCAAAAGAATTATTTATTACGCAACCTACGCTATCCGGCTCTATTTCATCGCTTGAGCAAGAGTTAGGTGTGGCCTTGTTCCAGAAGGCTGGGCGCAACGTTGAGCTTACGAAGTATGGCTCTGAGTTTCTAAAATATGTAAACGCTTCTTTGGAGCAACTTGATAAAGGTATTGCCATCATGAAGGGCTATTCTGGTGAAGGTGATGGTGGAACTATTGATATCGGCTGCATTATTACTCTTCAGTCGGATTATTTACCACGGTTGTTGAAGTATTATTCATCTATCAATGATCATGAAACCGTGTTTGATATCAACCAAAAACCTTCTCAGGAATTGATTGCAGGTATTCTTGAAGGCAAGCATGATGTTGCCTTCTGTGCTTGCGATGGTAGCGAAACAGGTATTGAGAAAATACCAGTAGCTGAACAATTGCTTGTTGTAACCATGAATCCTGATTCTCCTTTGGCGGCGAAGCCGTTTCTAACACCTGAAGATTTAGTTGGTCAACCTATCATTTCGTATCGAGATGAAGTTCCTTTAGGAGCGTCGGTAAAGCGTTTACTTGATGGATATGGCGTAGACAATGTTCGCTATTCATACGAAGATGAATCTATCTTGGCTGGTCTTGCTGCAAATGGTCCTGATTATGCGGTAATGCTTGATACGTTTTTCCCACATACGGTAAACGATATTGTTATTAAGCCTCTTTACAATAGTATTGAAGAGCAGCGACGCTTTTCTCATACCGTATATCTTGTGTATAGCGAAAAGAATTATCGTCCGTATTGTGTGGATCATTTCATTGGTTTTGTTCGTGATAATAAGCTAGATCTTTCGCAAACGAATCATATTTACATTGATTAAGGTGGCTTTTCTAAGAACGTTGCTATAATAAATCGTTATGATTTTGCAACTTGAACATATAACCAAATCGTTCGGCTCCCGAATGCTCTTCAGTGATGTCACCTTTAAGTTAGAAGAACACGACAGATTAGCTCTTGTAGGACCAAATGGAGCGGGCAAAACAACCTTGCTTAATATTATTACTGGTCATGAAGATGCGGATAGTGGTCGTGTTTTATTTGCTAAAGGTGCAAAGGTCGGCTACTTAGAACAAGAAGCTATCGAAATGGGAGAACACCCTATTTTTGAAGAAGTTCTTTCAGCGCAGCATGAAATTATGCGCCAGGAAAAAAAGCTTCGTTCGTTGGAAATTTCACTTGGGGATAATCCATCTGAACAACAACTGCAGGCTTATGGTAAAGCTCGCGATATATATGAGTCCATGGGTGGATATGAAGTTGAATCACGTGTTCGCGCCGTGTTGTTTGGCCTTGGATTTGGTGAAGACGACATGGAACGCTTGACGACGGACTTTTCTGGTGGATGGCAAATGCGTATCGCACTTGCCAAGCTACTTACCCGCAATCCTGAAGTTTTATTGCTAGACGAACCAACAAACCATCTTGATCTGGAAAGCGTTCGCTGGCTTGAAGGATTTTTACGCAGCTATTCGGGTAGTGTCATAGTGGTAAGTCACGATCGTGATTTCCTTGACAATATGGTAGATCGTGTTGCGGAAATTGATCTTGGTCATGTACAGCTTTATAAGGGCAATTATTCTGCTTATTTACTACAGCGTGAAGAACGTATCGAACAGCTACGCGAACAAGCAGCGAAGCAAGCTGAAGAGATTGCTCATATGGAAGCTTTCATCGAACGGTTTCGTTATAAAGCTACCAAAGCAAAGCAAGTTCAAGACCGTGTGCGTAAGTTAGAAAAAATGGAGCGCATCCAGGTTCCACCCGAGCGCAAAAGTGTTCACTTTAATTTTCAGCAGCCTCCACGTACGGGTGATTTGGTAGTAGAAATAAAGGATCTTCATAAAGCGTTTGGCGAAAAAGTAATTTATGACGGCCTAGATTTATCGTTGTATCGAGGCGATAAAGTGGCTCTTGTTGGTCCTAATGGCGCTGGTAAATCTACGTTGTTGAAAATGATTGCAGGAGTGTTAGAGCCCGATTCTGGGTCTATTCGCTATGGTACTCATGTGAGCAAAACGTATTTTGCTCAGCATCAGCTTGAAGAACTTAATCCAGCCAATACGGTATTTGAAGAATTAGATGGAGTTGCTCCTGGATGGAGCATTTCGCAAGTGCGAACTTTACTAGGTTCTTTTTTGTTCCAAAATGATGACGTAGACAAAAAGGTGTCAGTGCTTTCAGGCGGAGAAAAATGTCGATTGGCGTTAGCTAAAATGCTTGTTGCTCCAAAACCTTTGCTTTGTTTGGACGAGCCAACAAACCATTTAGATATAGCAAGTGCGGATATTCTTGAGCAAGCGCTTCAGCATTTTGAGGGAACGATTTTACTGATTACCCATGACCGTCATTTAATTCGATCGGTAGCTAACCGTATTATAGAAATTAAACCGGGTAAGGTTACATCGTTTACTGGGGATTATGACTACTATTTGTATAAGACCGAGCAGGAGTCGTCTAATGACTCCACTGGAAAATCCGGCACTAAATCTTCCCAAAGCTTACATAGGACAAAAGTTCCTGCGCAGGCATCTTCAAGTTCGTTTGTTAAAAATGGTAATCAAATTCAAAACCCTGCTCAGGACAATGGATCGGTAGATTTAAGTGTTCCAAGTGGTAAGGTGGGTGCAGGGCAAGGTGCTTCTCGTGATGGTCTTACTGCCCCTAAGGGTTCAGCCCCTAAAACAAAAGAACAGAAACGTTTAGAAGCCGAAGCACGCAATAGGGCGTATGCAGCACTCAAGAATCAGCGCAAACGTGTAAAAGAACTCGATACGCTTATAGAGCGCGAATCAGCTCGTATGGAAGAAATACTTGAATTGTTAGCAGATCCAGATTTCTACATGAACGAAGATGCTTCTAGTGATGTCATTGCAGAACATGCCAAACTTAAGGCATCGCTTGCTGAACATGAAGAAGAATGGATTATGCTTTCTGAAGAAATAGAAGAGGAAATGAAAAAGAGCAAGGAGGCACTAGCATGAGTTTGGATCTTCATGTGGTGTTATTTGAGCCAGAAATTCCTCAAAATACAGGAAATATTGCCCGTACATGTGCTTGCACGGGTGCAACTTTGCATTTGGTTGAGCCAATGGGTTTTCGTGCGACACAGCGAAATCTTACGCGTGCAGGTTTGGATTATTGGGACAAGGTAAAAATCATTCGTCATGCTAGTGTGGAGGAATTTTTAAAAGACTACGCTGGCAAGACAATGTACTTTTTTACGGGTAAAGCACATACGTCATACTGCGATGCTTCCTATGAAGGGGAAGTGTACTTAATATTTGGTCGTGAGAGTCGCGGTATTGATGATGAAGTGCTGGAGGCTCACACAGATGAATGTGTTCGTATTCCTATGAGGGCTGGTCTTCGCTCCTTGAATCTTTCGAATGCGGCTGCTCTTGGGATATATGAGGCGTTTCGACAGAATAACTTCGAGGGTTTAGAAGAATCCGACATAGCTTCTTCTAATGAAGCACCACTACACGAAGCAAAAGCAGAACCTTCTGAATTTGTTTCTGAATAAGGTTATGGATAAAACATGTCGTATCGTGTTCGCATAGAAAGCTTTGAAGGGCCTTTTGATTTGCTTCTTTATTTAGTGAGTCGTCAGAAGGTCAATATTGGTTCAATTTCTCTTTCTGAAATTACGGATCAATATCTTTCTGAAGTGCAGCGCATGAGAAATGTTGATTTGGACGTAGCGAGCGATTTTCTTCTTGTGGCATCTACCTTGTTAGAAATTAAAGCAGCAAGTCTTATTCCTCAGGAAAAAAGCAATGATTTGGATGAGGAGCTTGAAGATTTATCTCCAAGTGAAATGCGTGATGCTTTAGTTGAAAACTTACTGGTATATAAGAAGTTCAAAAATGCGGCTCGTTCGCTCCAGAAAAGATTCGAATCAGAACAGCGCATGCATCCTAGACCCTTTGGTCCCGATAGATCGTTTCTCACCTTAGTTCCTGATTATTTAAAAGGAGTAAAAGTTGAACAATTAGGTCAGCTGTGTGCTGCGTGTATTGCGCGTCGTGACGTGTTCTTATTGGAGTCGGAACATATTGCCGCACGTGTAATTCCTGTTGAAACTCAGGTTCGTACCGTATTTGATCGTGTATGTGAACAGGGCAGTGCTCATTTTTCTGATTTTGTTTCACAAGAAGACGATCCGCATCTTATCGTGGTTACGTTTTTGGCTGTTTTGGAACTTTTTAAGCGCAATATGATTTCTTTGCGTCAGGATGAATTATTTGGCGATATAGAAATAGGCTATAAAGAGGGCGGTAATAGCCAGATTCTTGATGAAGATAATGAATTTGATTCAGTTATAGAGGATGCATAATGCTTGATTCTGAAAAAGCTTGGTTGTCAGGCGCGGTTGAAGCAATGTTGTTCGTAACGGATGAACCTGTTACTGTTTTGACGTTTGCTGATATGTTAGAAGTGGAACCAGCGCAAATTCAAGAAGTTCTTGAAGATTTGCAACGTTTGCTTGAAAAGGATGAACGTGGTATTCAGCTGCGAGAAGTTGCTGGTGGATGGAGATTGTTTTCCCATCCCCGATACCATGAGCTTATAGAGAAATACGTGGTGTCATGGGATACGCGTAAGCTTTCTCAGGCTGCATTAGAAACACTTGCTGTTGTGGCATATTGCCAACCTATTACTCGAAACGGAGTTGCTTCGGTTCGTGGTGTTAGCTCTGATAGTTCTATTAATTCATTGGTAGAAAAAGGACTTTTGCGTGAAGCGGGAACGCAAGATGCGCCTGGAAATCCTGTTTTATATGCAACAACGCGTACTTTTCTTGAGAAGTTCGGTCTTCGTTCGGTAGCGGACTTGCCTGATTTGGAATCATTCGCTCCTGATGAAGAAACACGTGCATTTATTGCAGAGCGTTTAAACGTTGTGCGTCCAGAAGATGAATCGTATCGGTTGGATGAGGACACCAATAATAAAGTGGAGGATCTTGCCAAAGCTGAATCGATGCAGGAAGCTATGCAAACCATGCTTTCAGATGCTTTGGCTGCAGGTGTTGGTGCAGTAGAAAAAATTAACTTCGATGAATTAATATTTGATGAAGATGACTAACGAAGCAGTACGTTTGCAGAAATTTCTTGCTCGTGCCGGTGTGGCAAGCAGGCGTGCGAGTGAGCAGCTTATTGTTCAGGGCCGCGTGGCTGTTAACGGCTCAGTGGTTACGGAGCTTGGCACAAAGGTAAATCCTGATACGGATATTGTAACGGTTGACGGTGATACAGTTACTTTAAGTGAAGATCAGTGCGTACTAATGCTTCATAAACCTGCAGGTTATTTAACTGCCATGAAGGAAGATCGTGGGAGGCGCTGTGTTGCCCAACTAGTTCCTACACAACAATATCCGGGATTATTTCCTGTTGGTCGGTTAGATTTTGATACAACGGGGTTGTTGCTATTTACCACAGATGGTGAATTAGGCAATGCTCTTTTGCATCCGTCATTTCACGTTGATAAAGAATATCACGCATGGGTTGAAGGGCACCCCAATAATAGTGCTCTTTTAGCTTTACGCAATGGGGTTAAGTTGCAGGATGGAATGACGGCTCCAGCGCAGGTTTCTCTAGTAAAGCAGGATGCGAATAAAACTTTGTTATCTATCACTATTCATGAAGGTAGAAAGCGTCAAGTAAAGCGTATGTGCGCTGCTGTTGGTCATCCTGTAGTAACGTTGCACCGATCTAAATTTGGTCCGCTTGAATTAGGAAATTTGCCAGTTGGTAAATATAGAATACTCAATCCTGATGAGGTACAAGCGCTCAAAGCTTCCATTCAAGCGCAATAATAATTTCATTTTGATAAAACTCATCAAACAATAATGTGTATAAATAGAATTTGTTGGTAAGATTCAACGAATGAGTAATTAACGAGAAAGAAAAGGAATTAAACCACTATGGATACGCGTTTTTCGTCAATAATGACAATCGGCCTTGGGATGATAGGTTCTTCTTTTGTTATGGCGTATCGTAAAGCGTATCCCGATTCCTATATTATTGGCGTTGATATTTCTCAGGAAACTTTAGATGAAGCCAAAGAACGTGGGTGGATCAACGAAGGTTTGCTTGCATCGGATGATTTGTCTCAGGCTCTGTTTCGTTGTGATTTGGTAATGATCGCAACACCTGTTCCAGTGGTTCATGAGTATTTTCAGGTAATTGCTGATAATGATTTTCAAGGAGTAGTAACTGATACGTGCTCTACTAAGGCAATCGTTAGTCAACAAGCGAAGGATATTCTTGCTCATCCTGAAAAATACATTCCTGGTCATCCTATGGCAGGTTCGGAAAAAAGTGGTATAGAGGCTGCTCGTGAAGATTTGTTCCAAGGCGCGCATTGGGTATTGTGTCCCGATGAGGAAACTTCTGCTCAGGATTATGCAGATATGCATGAAATGCTTACGGGATTAGGAGCTCGTGTGGTGTCGCTTCCTCGTGATACTCATGATGAGGTAGTTGCTATTGTGAGCCACGTTCCTCATTTTGTTGCTTCTTCACTGGTGGAATTGGCGGTTCGTCATGCAGGTGATCAGGAAGCGCTATTCCGTTTAGCTGCAGGTGGTTTTAAGGACTCTACTCGCATTGCAGCAGGTTCTCCTGCACTATGGACAGGAATTGCTTTTGATAATCGAAGCGCTATTGTTGAAGGTCTTGATGAAATTCAATCTATCTTAAAGGCATTTGCTGATACGTTGCGCGAAGGCGATAAGACGCAATTTACTTCACTGTTAGACCGTGCGGCAAAAGCTCGTCGCGCACTTCCTGCCAAATGGGTTCCTGCTACCGAGGATTTATTAGAGGTTCGTATTCCTCTTACAAACCGTCCTGGCATTATTGCTGAAATAACAACTATTGCATCGAAGGCGGGTTGTAACGTACAGTCTATAGATATAGACCACATCACTTCATCAAGTGCGGTGCTTGATCTTATCCTCACTGATGAAGGCGATATTGGTAAACTTTCTACACAGCTTATAAAAGCTGGATTTAGTGTTTCATTCAGCCCTTTGTCAAAGGAGTAGTTATGGCAACGCCAAACACAACTCATATTGAACCTTTGGCTCATCCTTTGGATGGAGCAGCAAGGGTACCAGGAGATAAATCTATTTCGCATCGTGCTATCATGTTTGCTTCTATGGCGGAAGGCACCTCTCGCTTGACGGGGGTTTTAGATTCTGCTGATGTTCGTTCCACTATTGGAGCCATGTCTGCATTAGGTGCCACTATTGCGCTTGAGCGTCAAGTTGATGGATCTCTTGCTGGTGGTGTTACTGGATGGGGATCTGCTGGTCCAACCCAGCCCGATGAGCCTATTGACTGTGGAAATTCTGGCACTACTGCGCGTCTTTTAATGGGTGTGCTTGCTCCTTGGAATATTCGCGTGGAAATTACGGGTGACGAATCTCTCCAAAAACGTCCTATGCGCCGAATTATGCTTCCTTTAATGAAGATGGGTGTTCGCTTTGAGCCAGAAGAAAGGGAAACGCTTCCCGTTACTATCATTGGAACTCCTGACTTAAAGGCCATTACGTATGATTCTCCTGTAGCGTCTGCTCAATTGAAAACAGCTGTATTGCTTGCTGGGTTGCGAGCTAAGGGTGAAACAGTTATCAATGAACCTGCTATTTCCCGAAACCACACAGAATTAATGCTTCCTGAATTTGGGGTTAAAGCTGGTATGGCTTTTCGTCGTGCAACTGTACAGGGTCCTGTTGATTTGCACGCAAATGAAGTTGATGTTCCAGGGGACCCTTCCTCGGCGGCATTTTTGATTTGTGCTGCTCTTTTAAAGAAGGGAAGCTCTATTCAGATTGAAAATGTTAGCTTAAATCCTGGACGTGTTGGTTTTATTCGTACGCTTGAACGCATGGGTGCTTCCATTGAAGTGCGCTATCTTACTGCCGAGGGTAAGGAGCCTATTGGCATTATTGAAGCTGCTTATACACCAGATTTGAAGGGCTGTGAAATTCCATCACAGCATATCGCTTCTGAGATTGATGAAATTCCTGTTTTGGCATTAGTTGCAGCTCATGCAAGTGGCATTACGGTATTTCGTGGCGTTAGTGAATTAACGAAAAAAGAATCCAATCGCTTAGAGGCAATTATTGAAGGTCTTGAATTGTTAGGCGTTAATGCTTGGGCTGAAAACGATAATCTCTATATTGAAGGCCAGCCCGATTTGCAAGTTCCAGAAGGTTTGGTATTCGATTCTCGTAAAGATCATCGACTTGCTATGACCTGGGCTTTAGTAGGGCTTTGCTCTGATGGTGCTGTAGATATTGTTGATTTCGATTGCATTTCAGTTAGTTTCCCTCGTTTCTTAGATGTATTGAGAGGGCTTGCTTAATGATTATTGCTATTGATGGACCGTCTGGTGCAGGAAAGTCTACTGTTGCGAAGGCGGTAGCTAAAAAGCTTGGCTTTTCTTGTTTGGACACAGGGGCAATGTATCGTGCCGTTGCTTGGAAGGCATTGCATGACGGTGTCTCACTCGAAGACAAGCAAGCGTTAGCCGAAATAGCTCAGAACAATGAAATTAGTTTTGGCCATGTTGAAGGCGATCCTGTACCTAAACGAGTATTTATTGATGGACAAGAAATAACCGATCAAATTCGTACAGCGGAAATTGACAAAAGCGTTTCGCCCGTATCTGCTGTTCCCGCAGTACGACAGGCCTTGGTAGAACAGCAGCGTCGCCTTGGATCTCTTGGCAACTATGTTGTGGAGGGACGCGATATTGGTACTGTAGTGTTCCCTCAGGCGGAAGTAAAAATATTTTTGACCGCTTCTCCTGAAGAGCGTGCTCATCGTCGTGTGCGCCAGAATGTAGATCGCGGTGTAGGCTCAATCAATTATGACGAAGTGCTTGCTGATATTGTTCGTCGCGATAAGCTGGATTCGAGTCGTGATACCTCTCCTTTGCGCCCTGCGGAGGATGCAGTATTGCTGGATTCTACAGGAAAATATATCGAAGAAATTATTGCGACAATTTGTGGTGAAGCTCGAGCAAGGATGTAGCTCATGTTGTTTAGCGTTCATGAGGAATTTTGGGATCGTCCCTGTATGGGTAACGATCAAACCAACCATGTTCCTAGGTTATTGATCTATATTATTGCGGGTATTTTGAACTTTGTGTTCCGCGTATTTTTCCGCATGAAGATTGAAAACCAAGAAGTCATTGATAAGTTCAAAGGAAAAACAACAGGTGCTGTGCTTATTGCGCCTCATTATTCCTATTTGGATGTTATTGTGGCATTTTTGTCGGTGCGCCCTCGCGCTTGGTTGCGTTTGATGGCGCGTGACACGCTGTTTGTTGCGGGTAAGAATTTCTTGGGAGAAATTATTTCTCGTGCTGGAGCGTTTCCTATCAAACGAAACACGGCAGATCGTTCGGCGATGAAACGTGCTGCTCGCATGCTGAAAAATGGTGAATGGGTTGGTATTTTCCCTGAGGGTACTCGTAGAAGTAAAGGCAGTAATAAGCCAGAGCTTCATGCTGGTGCGGTATTGATTGCGCGAATGGGTAAGGCACCTATTGTGCCTTTAGGTTTAGAGAATGTTTCTAAAATTAAGCGCAAAGGGGAGCGTATTCGTTTTCCTAAGGTAACCGTTCGTTTTGGTGAACCCATTGCGCTTGCTTCGTTTGATTTTCTTCCTAAAGATGAACGAATGGACGCTTGTGCTTGGTACACCATGCGTGAAGCATATGCTCTGACATTTAATTGTCCTGCTGAAGACATTGATATGGTCACCTTGTTCCCCGATTCAAAGGATTATTCTGATATTTTTGCCGAACATCCTATTACTCCTTTTGACCCAGCGACGTTGCCTGACTATAAACCGGAGGCATAAATGGCTCTAGAAGTTATTCGCGCCGAATATGCAGGTGCTTGCTATGGCGTTCAGCGTGCTTTAGACATGACCCGTAAAGCTGCAGTACAAAGTGGCTCGGTTTGTACGCTTGGTCCGCTTATTCATAATCCTCGGGTTGTTCAGGAACTAGAGGATCAAGGAATATGTGTTGCTCAGTCTGTCGATTCGATTGATGCCCGCGATGTGGTTATTCGCTCTCATGGGGTAGTCCCTCAGGTAATTGAGGAAATAAAGCAACGAGGATTTAACGTAGTTGACGCAACTTGTCCTCATGTTATGCGTGCACAACGTGCTGCTGCTAAGTTGGCCAGCGAAGGCAGACATGTGCTTGTAGTTGGTGAAGCGGGACATCCTGAAGTTGAAGGTATTTCTGCACATGCTCGTGTTGCGGGTGGCGAATGTACCATTGTTGGTGGTGCGCAAGATGTACCTCAATCGTTGTCTTCGCGTATTGGAGTAGTAGTGCAAACCACTCAATCTGAAACAAAGCTTTCTGAAGTGCTTGAAGCGCTAGAAGGTCGCGGTTTGGACGTTGAAGTTAAAAATACTATTTGCTCCGCTACAACTCAACGTCAAAAATCTGCTATAGCCTTAGCGCAGCAAGTTGATGCGATGGTGGTAATCGGTGGTCGCAATTCATCTAACACCACACGTCTCTATGAGATATGTCTAGAGTATTGCCCTTTAACGTTTCATGTCGAAGCAGCTGAAGAAATTGATCCTTGTTGGTTTGATACTTGTAAAATAATTGGTGTTACCGCTGGTGCTTCAACGCCTGATAATCAGATTGAAAACGTTGTTGAATTCTTACGTGCTTTATAGTGGACTTTTAATAAGATAAAAAATTGTTTAAAAAGGTGTGTTCATGCACTTATACCACGGATTGAGTGCTTTGGGTTTTTGTTCGCGTGGTATCCTGAATATTTGAAAGACAATAATTCCTTTAGCAAGGAGAAACTATGTCATTGCCAATTGTTGCTATTGTGGGACGGCCTAATGTTGGTAAGTCTACAATGGTCAATCGTCTTGCGGAAAATAATGAAGCTATTGTTCATGAAATGCGCGGTGTAACTCGTGACCGTTCATACCATAATGCTGATTGGAATGGTCGTACTTTTACCATCATTGACACAGGTGGTATCGAAATGGGTAGTGATGATGCTTTCCAAAGCTCTATTACTTCCCAGGCACTTGCCGCAACAAGAGAAGCCGATGTTATTGTATTTCTCGTTGATGGTAAAACAGGTATCAATGCTGATGATGAGGAAGTAGCTCGCATTCTACGTCGCACTCATAAACCTGTGTTACTGGCGGTTAACAAACTTGACAGCAAAAAGCAAGAAGATGAAATTTGGGAATTTTATCAGCTAGGGCTAGGGGATCCTCATCCGGTATCAGCTTTGCATGGTACTGGAACGGGTGATTTGCTAGACGAAATAGTATCGCTTTTCCCTGAAGATAAAGTTGAAGAAGACGATCTTGATGCAATTAACGTTGCTATTATTGGTCGTCCAAATGCTGGTAAGTCTTCGCTGACAAACAAATTAACCAATAATGATCGTTCAATTGTTTCTGATGTTGCCGGTACTACACGCGATGCAATTGATACCACAGTTGAACATGAAGGAAAGTATTACACCATTGTTGATACGGCAGGCCTTCGTAAAAAGAGCGTTATCAATGAAGACGTCGAATACTATGGCTTTGTACGCGCAATGCGAGCGATTGATCGCGCTCAAGTAGTGCTGTTGGTAATTGATGCTACGTTAGGTTTAA
>USPD01000028.1 GCA_900556585.1 uncultured Eggerthella sp. | reverse complement strand
TTCACATACTCAGGTTTAAGCATTACGACGCCCCCACGCACAGCAATTTCGTCTTCTGTCATACGTGAATTCATTTCTGCAGCAAATTCATCAAGCGAAATGCCACAACGCTCCAATAAAACCATGAGATGGTATACAACATCCCCTGCCTCATAGCGAAGGTGATCAACTTCTGCACTTCGCGTCTGATCACTGGCAACCGCTACATCTTTTGCAGCAAGCGTGGTTTCATGTGCTTCTTCAACGAGCTTTTTTAAAAGCTTGTCTAAATCACCTGTAAGCAAGCGATAGGTATAACTTTTTTCTCCCGCATTACGACGTTCATGAATAGTATGAGCAAGCGAATCTAGCGCCGCACCGATTTGGCTTTCAGGTTGCGGACGATCATCTGATATATAGGTTTTCATTCAATGATTCCTTCTAAATTGTTGAATACCTGTATAGGATACCGCAGAGTTACTAGTCCGTGTAGATTTTCCCCCTAGGCAAAGCAACACTCAACGTTTAAAACAGATTTCAATAACAAAGGTTAGCGACAAGCTAAATCAATTCCTCTAATAGCGGAATTGATTGCTGAGCGCCAACTTTAGTGGTTGCTAAAGCCGAAGCTTTCGTAGCTATATCAAGCGCAGCTTCAAGAGTCAACCCACGCGAATACCCCGCGACCAATGCACCAATATAGGTATCGCCCGCACAGGTAGTATCAATAGCATTAGTCTTAGGAGGTACAGAGGTACAAAACTTGTCATTTGATAGAACAACTGATCCACGCTCTCCTAGGGTAACCGCAACCGAGCTAACACCTTTTTCAACAAGAAGTTCCATAGCGCTACGCGCCGTATTTTCATCTTCAGGATAAATACCTGTAAGAACTTCACATTCTCCTTCATTTACCACAACCAAATCACAGTATGGCAAAACCCAATCAGGTAAGCTTTGTGCAGGAGCAGGATTAATTACGGTATACATCCCACGATCATGAGCATCTTTTAATGCCTTCATAGTAGTTTCAAAATCGCATTCCAACTGACACAGAAAAACATCTCCGCCTTCTGCTACATCACCTAGAACAGCATGTACTTCATCAAATGTCGTTGAAAAGTTAGCTCCCGAATCAATGGTAATGAAATTATCGCCCTTAACGCGAGTAATAATGGCAACACCCGTAGGTTTCGCCTCAACGCGTTTGAGATATTCACATTGCACGCCCTGTTCAGCAAGAGCAGCAATCATTTGATCACCAAACATGTCCTGCCCAACTGATCCAAGCATAATCACCGAAGCGCCTAGTTTGGCGGCGGCGACAGCCTGATTTCCGCCCTTGCCACCTGGATTAGTAATAAATCCACACCCTAAGATGGTTTCTCCTAAAGAAGGCATATGGTCGCTTTCAATTGAAAGATCCATATTCATACTGCCAAATACAATTACTTTACTCATGGCGTTCTCCAAACAAACGCATCCTAGCCTAATAACACCTCTCACCCAAAATGCCCCACAGCTTTACGCTGGCTACGGGGCGAAACGAATTTGATACTAGCAATTAGCTATTGTCTGCATCCGTTTCCTTTGGAATAAGAAACAAATGCCAGCAAAGCAAGGCCTAAAAGGACAGCTGCGGCTATCATTGATATCGCATATCCCACTGAAGCGCCACTGCTTACCGTAGTCGCATTCATAGTTGCTTATAAATATAAAATCGCAACCAATAACGCCACTATGAGAGCAACGATTGATTTTCACCCTCATCTAGCATCTTTTCATTCGTTTGCGTTATAAGCTTTAGCCAATCCTTTCAATTGCATCTGTTACAAGATCCCAAAACTTGTCGAAATCCAACTTTGTTGCAACCTGAGTATGGCAGTCCTTCGCAGAAGGTTCAGGACCACGCAAGTCAGCCACAGTCATTCCCAGTGTTAGCTCGCTATGAATTTCAACATCTAAGGGACAACGGCGAGTTTGCACCACCGCCGAGTCAATAAGATAAGCAATAGTGCAGGGATCATGCACAGGGGGATCCTGGAAATCCTGATTGTCCTGATATGCTTTACGGAAAGAATCCATCAATCCACTCACAAAATGAGCAAGTGGAGTATCAATTTCTTCTATACGTTTTTGCACCGCTGGAGTGCAAAGTGCCTGATGAGTAAGATCAAGACCAACCATAGTTAAAGGCCATGGTTCATTGAAAACAATGTGTGCTGCTTCAGGATCAACTTTGATATTGAATTCAGCAACAGCACTCCAATTCCCCCTATGGTATCCGCCGCCCATAAGGACAACTTCTTTCACTCGCTCAACAATACGAGGCTCCAAACGGCAAGCTAGCGCAATATTAGTTAAAGGACCGGTTGGTACAAGTGTGATAGTTTGAGGATCAGATTCCATAATGGTCTTAATTATGTAATTGACCGCATGCATATCCTCAAGAGGACGGGTAGGAACAGGAAGCTCTACCCCATCTAAGCCGCTTTCACCATGAATTGAAGCGGCAACTTCTTGTGAACGCAGAATTGGTCGATCACAACCCGCATGCACAGGAATATGAGTGGCATGTGCCTTTTCGAGAACTGCACGGGCATTATAAGTGACTTTATCGAGGCTCTGATTACCTCCTACTGTAGTCACACCAATTAAATCAATTTCTGGGTTTCCTAATGCAAGAAGAATTGCTACCGCATCATCATGTCCTGGATCACAATCAAGAATGATCTTTTTCATCTTTAATTCCTTTAGATCGATTTTTTCAGATCGGTTTTGGTACGAACAAAGGATTTAACACTAGAAAAACCCAAACCAAATTGAATTCATAGTTGACAAGTTAGAGTTGCGCTAAAATTCGCTTCCTTGATGCTTGAACCTCAGAAAGCACACGCTCAACATCTATTGTGAGATATTCGCCATTTTTATATAAAACCTCACCGTCAACCATGGTAAGTACAACATCGCTGCCCTGAGCAGAGTAAATAAGAGCGCCAACTAAATCATCAACAGGCCTCATCCAAGGAGTATCGATATCAAGGACTATCAAATCCGCCTTGTTCCCTACAGCGATATTTCCACAATCAGTTCTTCCTTGAGACAGAGCGCCATTTCTTGTTGCAATTTGGATAAGATCGCTTGAAGACAATCCTAAAGGATTTGCTTTTTGAGCACGCTCCATAAGCGCTAACAGGTAAATATCCTTAAACATATTGTGGTTATTATTACTTGCTACTCCATCAGTTCCAAGCGCTACCGTAATACCTGCCTCACGCATTGCAACAACACTTGCAATGCCACTTCCCAATTTAGCATTAGAAGCAGGGCATGTCGCCACAAACACACCCTTCTCGGCTAGAATTGATCGATCATATTCAGTTAGCCAAACGCAGTGTGCTGCCGTAGTAGGAACATCAAAAATCCCACATTCCGCAAGATACTCAACAGGTGTCATTCCATTATGACGCTCTTTGCATCCTTGGACTTCTGAAGCAGTTTCGCACACATGTACCTGCATACGAACACCTTGTTCTTTCGCTGCCTGAGCAAGACCACGGGCAACCTTTTCGGTAGAGGTATATTCAGCATGAAGATTGTAATCTACCAACAATCTTCCATTAGCAGCACCATGAAATTCGGCTACCAATTCTTTATTCTTTACCGATTCAGGAATTTGATCATATGAAATGTCAGGATCAAAATCCAGAACACTATGCCCAAGATTACACTTAGCGCCCGATTCAATAATGGCACGTGCTCGAGCTTCGGAATGGTAATACATATCTGTACAAGAAACCACTCCGAAACGAAGCATTTCTCCTATTCCTGCAAGAGTTGCATAATACACATCTTCATCAGTCATTAATGCTTCGAAAGGGAAAATTGCATCGTTGAGCCATCTATCAAGCGGCATGTTTTCGCCTATACCACGCAGTAATGTCATAGGCACATGAGAATGAGCATTATAGAGTCCTGGCATAAGAAGTTTGCCACGACCGTTAAAGGTTTCGTCGTAGGAATACGTTTGACCCGATTCATCATTGCGCAACGTATCAGGATGTGATGTGCCAAGGTAATTAATTACCTTATCTTGCACTCCAACATAAGCATGCGGCATGTGGTTTCCTGAAGCGTTAATAACATCTATGTCGCAAAACAACATTGAAGACATATTCGTTCCCTTCAAACACTACTAACAACAATGAATAATACAACAGTGGCCGCAGCTTCACGCTACGGCCACTTTATAACTTACGTTTAAGCTTTCAAACGCAACCTTACAACCAAAGTTTAGTTGCCTTTTGCTTATTCGCTGTCTTTGTCATCAGACGAAGATTCATCAGATTCGCTTGTCACATTGAATCCCAAATCAGCAGATCCAAGCAGTGCGTCAAGTTCCTCTAAGTTACGCTGATATGAACGAGGAGGAAGAGCCTCGCCTAACATATCTTCACCCTCAGTATTGAAGGTTGCTGGATGATCGCCACCAATCAATACCGTATCGTCTGGTGAAAATACCATATCAAGCAGCTGACTCATATCATCACGAGAAGCCGTTAGGTCGTCCTCAATTACATGAGACAAACCATGTGCTTCAAGACCAGCCTTCAATTCCTCAATAGCCTTAGTGCCAATTCCTTCAATGCGCAAAAGCTCATCTTCGGTATGACCAACCAAGTCAGCTACTGTTTCAATGCCAGCTTCAGAGAACTTATTTGCCCAGCGTTGAGATACGCCCAAGTCATCATAGATGTAAAGACGTGCATCTTCATCAGATAAGTTGGTGTTGCGATAACCGCCTGCAATAGAAGCAAAATAGCTTGCATAGTCAGAGCCAGCACCCAGATAGCCGTCGCCATCCAAAGACCAATCCTGAGGCTGAGGCAGCAAATCCTCAATCTCGCGCAAGGCTTCAGGAGCGGAATCGGGCAAACGATCGCTGTCAACCTTATCAACTGGAACACCCTTATAGGTAAGTCCAACATCATGATAACGCTTAAGGCCAGTACCAGCAGGAATAGGCTTACCGATAATAACGTTTTCCTTCAAGCCTTGCAGCGTATCAACCTTGCCCTCAATAGCAGCATCAGTAAGAACCTTAGTGGTTTCCTGGAACGATGCAGCAGACAAGAAGGAGTCAGTTGCCAAGGAAGCCTTAGTAATACCAAGCAACAGAGGCTGACCAATTGGAGGATTCTTTCCTTCAAGTACCAGTTCGTTTGCAACCTTTTCGAATTCAAAGCGGTTAACCTGACGACCTGGCAAATAATCAGAATCGCCTGGATCAATAACAGCAACCTTGCGAAGCATCTGACGAGCAATAACTTCGATATGCTTGTCGTTAATATCTACACCCTGAGATACATAAACATCCTGTACCTGGTTAACAATGTAACGAAGGGTGGTATTTGGATCAGTCAAGCGTAGCAAGTCGTGTGGGTTAACAGAACCCTTAGTCAGCTGCTGACCAACCTCAACTTCGCAGCCATCGGTAACGCCTGGGAACATCTGAGCACGAGCAGAAACAACGTATTCGCGAATGTTGCCTTCCTGATCATGGACAGTAAGAGTCTTGCTGTTCTTATCACCTACGATTTGTAAGGTGCCTGAAATTTCAGCCAAAACAGCCTGGCCCTTAGGCTTACGAGCTTCAAACAACTCAGTAACACGAGGAAGACCGTGAGTAATGTCTTCACCTGCAACACCACCAGAGTGGAACGTACGCATGGTTAACTGAGTACCAGGTTCACCAATGGACTGAGCAGCAATAATACCAGCCGCTGTGCCAATGTTTACAGGACGAGATGTTGCCAAGTCCCAACCGTAGCACTTCTGGCAAATGCCATGTTCAGCATGGCATGTCATAACTGCACGATGCTTAATGGTGCGAACACCTGCGTCATAGAGACTCTGCAGCTGAGCAACAGATGAAGGATATTCACCAGCATCCATGAGCACTTCGCCCGTTTCTGGGTTTACCGCAGGCTCTGCCAAGCAACGACCTACTAAGGAGTCATCAATTTCACCCTTAGCATTCATAAGTGGGCACTCAACGCCATCGGTAGTACCGCAGTCAATCTCGCGAATAATAACGTCTTGCGCAACATCAACCAAACGACGGGTAAGGTAACCAGAGTCAGCAGTACGCAAAGCCGTGTCAGCCAGACCCTTACGAGCACCGTGGGTAGAAATAAAGTATTCCAATACGGACAAGCCTTCACGGAAGTTTGCCTTAATAGGACGGTCAATAATTTCACCCTTAGGGTCAGACATAAGGCCACGCATACCAGCAAGCTGACGAATCTGCTTGATGTTACCTCGAGCACCAGAGAATGCCATCATGTAGATTGGATTGAACTTGTCGAAGTTCGCAGCCATAGCATCGCCAACTTCTTCGTTAGCGGCATTCCAAATATCAACTACCTGCTTATGACGCTCTTCGTCAGACATAAGACCCATTTCGTAGTCTTCGTCAATAGCAGCAACCTTTTCATCTGCCTTAGCTAAGATTTCACCTTTTTGAGGAGGAATCGTTGCGTCATAAACAGAAACAGTAAGTCCTGCACGAGTTGCGTAATGGAAACCAGCACTCTTCAAACCGTCCAGGATTGGCTCCATTTCAGAAGTCGTGTAACGGTTGCAGCAATCCTCTACAAGGCGGCTGATTTCGTTTTTATTCATTTCGTAGTTAAGGTACGGATAATCATCCGGCAAAACTGCGTTGAAGGTAATACGACCAATGGTGGTTTCGATGCGTTCACCCTTCTTGTGCTCTTCGAATTCACCGAATGCACTAGCTACCAAGGTGTCCTTGGTAAGACGAACCCAAATCTTTGCCTGCAGGTCAAGATCTGCACGAGCATCGTAGGCATTCATAGCATCGCTAAAGTCAATAAATGCACGGCCTTCACCCGGGAAGCCATCACGAGCTGCGGTTAAGTAATACAGACCAATAATCATGTCCTGGGTAGGTACCGTCAAAGGACGACCATGTGCAGGAGACTTAATATTGTTAGCAGAAAGCATCAATACACGTGCTTCAGCCTGAGCTTCATTGCCCAGTGGTACGTGTACAGCCATCTGGTCACCGTCGAAGTCTGCGTTAAATGCAGTACATACCAAAGGATGCAGCTTGATTGCTTTACCTTCTACCAGTACAGGCTCAAATGCCTGAATACCAAGACGGTGCAAGGTAGGAGCGCGGTTCAGAAGAACAGGATGTTCAGTAATTACCTGATCCAAAACGTCCCATACATAGCTTGCGCCACGATCAACAGCACGCTTTGCAGCCTTGATATTGGCAGCATATTCAAGTTCAACCAAGCGCTTCATTACAAATGGCTTGAACAATTCAAGTGCCATCTGTGAAGGCAAACCGCACTGATGAAGCTTCAAGGTAGGACCAACAACAATTACGGAACGACCAGAGTAGTCTACACGCTTACCCAACAGGTTCTGGCGGAAACGGCCTTGCTTACCTTTGAGCATGTCGGACAAAGACTTCAAAGGACGGTTGCCAGGACCAGTAACAGGACGGCCACGACGACCATTGTCAAACAATGAGTCAACAGCTTCCTGAAGCATGCGCTTTTCGTTGTTAACGATGATCTCAGGAGCACCCAAGTCAAGCAAACGCTTCAAACGATTATTACGGTTAATTACGCGACGGTACAAGTCATTTAAGTCAGACGTTGCAAAGCGACCACCATCAAGCTGAACCATAGGACGCAAATCTGGAGGAATAACAGGAATTACATCCAGAATCATATCGCTTGGCTTATTGGAAGAATGCAAAAATGCATCTACAACCTTCAAACGTTTAATAGCCTTGGTGCGCTTCTGGCCCTTGCCAGTTGCTACAACTTCACGAAGTTCTTCAGCAGTAGCTTCCAAATCGATTGCATTCAGAAGATCGCGAATAGCTTCTGCACCCATGCCACCCTTGAAATAATCAGAGTAGTTAAGGCGCATTTCGCGATAGAGAGCTTCATCAGAAATAAGCTGCTTAGGTTCAATTTTCAAGAATGCTTCAAGAGCTTCGCTGCGCAGAGTTTTACGTTCATTGAACTCTTCGTAAATGTCAGCAATCTCTTCTTCAACCTCTTCAGGGGTCATGCGCTCGTCTTCATCGATATCGTCAACGAATTCGTCCTCTTCAGGAACATAGTCAACACTCAAACGACGAGTTGCCTCAACTAGGCGATCGCGCTCTGCATCCAATTCTTCCAAGTCTGCAGAAAGTTCATCGCGAAGTTCTTCAACATCTTCATCACGAGCCTCTTTATCAACAGAAGTGATGATAGAAGATGCAAAATAGAGAACCTTCTCGAGCTCCTTTGGTGGAATATCCAACAGATATCCTAAACGAGAAGGAGAACCCTTGAAGTACCAAATATGGCTCACAGGAGCAGCGAGCTCAATGTGACCCATGCGCTCACGGCGAACCTTAGAGCGGGTTACTTCAACACCGCAGCGTTCGCAAACAATGCCCTTGAAGCGGATGCGCTTGTATTTACCGCAAGCGCACTCCCAGTCCTTCGTAGGGCCGAAAATCTTTTCACAGAACAAGCCATCTTTTTCTGGCTTCAACGTACGATAGTTAATAGTTTCAGGCTTCTTGACCTCGCCACGAGACCAACCACGGATATCCTCCGCGCTCGCAAGAGAGATACGGATAGCGTCAAAGTTATTTACATCAAATTCGCTCATTTAGTTCTCCTCTCCCTTACCGATAAGGTCACTTGCCTCGCTCTTATCTGACGTTGTACCCATTAGATCTCCCAATTCAGCCGTAATAGAACCAAGCAGATCATCTTCGCTCATTGGCTTTTCTTCTTGCGTACGTGCCGTACCCAAAAGTTCGGAAGTATCTTCTTCGGGCTCTTGTGTTACGTCGATGGTCTGGTGCTGATGGCCTTCCAATTCAACGTTCAAGCACAAAGAACGCATTTCCTTAATAAGAACCTTAAAGGATTCAGGAACCTCAGGTGCAGGGATGGACTCGCCCTTAACGATTGCTTCATATGCCTTAACACGGCCAGAAGTATCGTCGGACTTAATGGTCAAAATTTCCTGGAGGACGTTAGATGCACCGTATGAGTACAGTGCCCAAACTTCCATTTCGCCGAAACGCTGGCCACCGAACTGAGCTTTACCACCCAAAGGCTGCTGGGTAATAAGACTGTAAGGACCAGTCGAACGTGCGTGAATCTTATCGTCAACCAAGTGACCCAGTTTCAGAATGTAAGTCTGACCACAGGTGATAGGCTCACGGAAACGTTCGCCTGTACGACCATCATAGAGCCAGGTCTTACCAGTACGAGAAAGTTGAGGAATCATATCCATACGGAAATGTTCGCCATACTTCTTCTTATTGATGTTCACCAGATTGCGATTAGCTTTAATAATTACGTCAGAAATTTCTTCTTCGGTAGCACCGTCGAATACTGGTGTTGCAACATGAATTGGACCTTCTACTATTTCGTCAGAGCCCTCTTCGTCAGACCAACCCCACAGAGCTGCCCAACCAAGATGGTTTTCAAGCAACTGACCAACATTCATACGGGAAGGTACACCCAAAGGATTCAAAATAACGTCAATTGGAGTACCGTCTGCCAAGTAAGGCATATCTTCAACTGGCAAAACACGGGAAATAACACCCTTGTTACCGTGACGACCTGAAAGTTTGTCGCCCTGCTGAATCTTACGCTTTTGAGCAACAAACACACGAACTAGCTCGTTAACACCAGGTGCAAGTTCGTCACCGTTTGCGCGAGAAGAACGAACAACGTTGATAACACGTCCGCCAGCGCCATGAGGAACCTTCAAGGAAGTATCACGAACCTCACGTGCCTTTTCGCCGAAGATTGCACGGAGTAGACGCTCTTCTGCAGTAAGTTCGGTTTCGCCCTTAGGGGTAACCTTACCCACCAAGACATCGCCTGGGAATACTTCAGCACCTACGCGAATGATGCCATCAGCATCCAAGTCAGAAATCATATCCTCAGAAATATTTGGAATTTCACGAGTGATTTCCTCAGGACCAAGCTTAGTATCGCGTGCATCAATTTCATATTCAGCAATATGAATAGAAGTCAGAAGGTCTTCGGCTACAACACGCTCAGAAACAATGATAGCGTCCTCGTAGTTGTAACCTTCCCATGGCATATAAGCAACCATGAGGTTCTGGCCCAGGGAAAGTTCTGCCTTATCACAAGAAGGACCGTCAGCCAGAACATCGCCCTTATATACCTTGTCGCCCTTGCGAACCAGCGGCTTGTGATTCATGCAACCAGATTGGTTGGAACGCTGGAACTTAGGAATAAGGTATTCATCATATTCGCCATCTTCACGCTCAATAATGATGGTCTGACCGTCGACGTAGTCAACAACACCAGCATTTTGAGCAATCAAAACCTCGCCAGAGTCAACCGCAATACGGTGCTCGATGCCCGTACCAACCAAAGGAGCGTTAGGACGAAGCAGAGGTACTGCCTGACGCTGCATGTTGGAGCCCATGAGTGCGCGGTTTGCGTCGTCGTGCTCCAAGAATGGAATAAGGGAGGTTGCAACAGAGGTCATCTGACGAGGAGAAACGTCCATGTAGTTAACAGTTTCTACCGGCATATCCGCTGCTTCACCGAAGTTGCCCTGTGAGTCTTTTGTACGGCAGAGAACACGAGTTGCCTTTACAAATTCACCATTTTCAAAATGACCAAATTCACGGGTGTCAGGATTAAACGTTTCGTTTGCCTGAGCAATAGTGTACTTTTCTTCCTCATCTGCAGTGAGATAATCAACGTCATCAGTTACCTTGCCGTCAATTACACGACGATAAGGAGTCTCAATAAAGCCATATGGATTTACGCGAGCATACGTTGCAAGCGAACCAATAAGACCAATGTTAGGACCTTCAGGAGTCTCAATTGGACACATACGACCATAGTGAGAAGTATGAACGTCACGAACTTCAAAGCCTGCACGTTCACGAGACAAACCGCCAGGACCCAATGCAGACAAACGACGCTTATGCGTAACGCCTGCAGCAATGTTGGACTGGTCCATGAACTGAGACAGCTGTGAAGAACCGAAGAATTCTTTAATTGCAGCAACAATAGGACGAATATTTACCAAGCTTTGTGGCGTAATGTCGTCTGGCTCTTGCATGCTCATACGCTCGCGCACTACGCGCTCCATACGAGACAAACCAATACGGAATTGATTCTGGATCAATTCGCCAACCGTACGAATACGACGATTACCAAAATGGTCAATGTCGTCGGTCTGGTAACCCTCTTCGCCATCATGCAACGCTACGATGTAGCGCATGGTTTCAATGATGTCTTCCTGGGTAAGCGTAGAATGATCATTTTCAGGATCAAAACCAAGCTTCTTGTTGATCTTGTAACGACCAACCTTTGCCAGGTCATAACGCTGTGGATTAAAGAACAAACCATCCAAAAGCGTACGAGCAGAATCAATTGTTGGAGGCTCACCGGGACGGAAGCGACGGTAAAGCTCAATAAGGGATTCTTCCTTGGTGGTAGCAGGGTCGCGATCAAGCGTGCGAATTACCATTTCAGAATCACCAAGCAGATCAATGATCTCTTCGCGAGTTTCTGCAATACCAAGCGCACGAAGTAAAAGCGTAGCAGGCTGCTTACGCTTACGGTCTATACGCACAGAAAGTACGTCGCGCTTGTCAGTTTCAAATTCGAGCCATGCACCACGCGAAGGAATTACCTTTGCGTTGTAAATGGTTTTGTCAGACGTTTTGTCACGTTCAGCAGAGAAATACACACCTGGAGAACGAACAAGCTGAGAAACAACTACACGCTCAGTACCATTGATAATAAAAGTACCGCGTGGAGTCATCAGAGGGAAATCGCCCATAAAGACGTCCTGCTCTTTGATCTCACCCGTCTCGCGATTAATAAAGCGAATTTCAGCAAATAACGGTGCTTGATAGGAAACATCGCGTTCCTTGCACTCGTCTACGCTATACTTAGGCTCGCCGAATTCATGTTTACCGAATTCAACACACATATCTTTGGTGTTAGATTCGATAGGACTAATGTCGTTGAAGGCATTTGTTAAACCTTCGTCCATGAACTTCTTGAAGCTTTCCGTTTGGATTGCGATAAGATTAGGGACGTCCATTACGTCAGGAATCTTAGCGAAGCTCCGGCGGGTCCTATAACGGCTGGTGGAATCGGGGTTTTTAGACTGAACCACGAGTCATTTCCTCCTTCGTTGCAACCGGCTAATTTGTGTAAAGACACAGCTTACTAATTTACTTCGCGCACGTTGTCAAGTCAAGAAAAAATTTTCTTAATTATGTTTTGATGATGGATTTTTAGAAAAAAAGTTTTAGAAAAGTCCCAGTTGCTCACCTATAAGTTTTACCGCCAAAAGTCCAAGCGCAATAAGAATGCAAGGTCGTGCAATGTTTATACCTTTTTTCATCACAAGACCGGCACCAAACCAAGCGCCTATCATATTCGCAATACCACAAGCAATAGCTAACACTAAAAGGATTTTGCCATTGAACGCAAACACTACAATGGCACCTATGTTTGTGGTGAGGTTGAGAAGTTTCGAATGAGCATTTGCACGAATGACCCCCATGCTTGCTGCAAAGGTAAAGGCAATCGTTAAAAACGTTCCACTTCCCGGACCATAAAACCCATCATAAGCACCAATGACAAATGCCGCTACTACACATAAAACACGCTGCTTTACCGTAATAGGATCATTACTATCAACGGCTGCATGTTTGAAGTGCTTACTTAAGGTGATATATGCCACAATTGGCAAAATGATCATCAAAAGCCATGAAAGAATAGTAGCATCCACCATAACAACTAGGCTTGTTCCTAGCGCAGAACCAATTAATGCTGCAGGAATTGCAGGCAATATCACTTTCCAGTAAATGAGCCCACTTTTAATAAAACGAAAGCTAGCCGTTGCCATCCCAAAGAATGACTGAACCTTATCGGTGCTCAATGCGTAATGCGCAGGAAGTCCTGCAAGCATTAAGGCTGGAACCGTAATGAATCCCCCACCGCCACTTATAGCATTAAGAAGCCCGCCTAAGAAACAGGCAGGCAATGCAATCAAAAACGTAACTATGGTTACTGTTGGCTCCACTAAATACCTTCCAGCACAAACAAACTGCAGACAGTGTTTAAGCTTCACTATATGTTTTT
>USPD01000027.1 GCA_900556585.1 uncultured Eggerthella sp. | reverse complement strand
GGTGGCCTTGGTATCAAACGCCTTACACAACACAATGACAAGATCACAAACACCAATTCCAACAGGAGTTGTATGTCCAACAGGATGAGCAACTTCTTCACCTGTTGGCGTAACCATAACAAGTCCGTTTTTGTTCACCGCATCCATATGCGCCTGACGGCCAACAAAATGGACCTCATTTCCCGCTTTAGCGAGCGCACCTCCAATGGTGCTACCAAGTGATCCTGTTCCAAGAATACAAACTTTCATATATCCCACTCCCGTTTTTATAAATAGCCGTTAATGCTTTATGTACTGAACACTCAACCATGCGCTGAATACCCAAACCGCTCAAACGTTGCTATTCTGCTTCCACCAATTCGATCATGGGGCCTTCTGGAAGAACAAACCAATTACGTGGCTTTCCCTCAGCCTGGACTATCCCCTCGCGGGCATATACCTTTTCAAGAACAGCTTCAACACCGCTTATTGAAATGCCAATGTGAGTTAATTGGCCATCTGCCTGTTTAGCAGGATCATACGAATCATCACGCTGGAGCTGAATGCCTCCAACCCATGCCTGTTTCATTGATGCAACATCATTTACATCAACGCCTTCAGGATCAGTAAGGGTGATTTGCATGTCTAGCACGGTCTGGAAAAAGTCCAGATCGCGTTCAAAATTATGCGTCCTAATTGCAACGTGATCTACATAAGGAGCCGCCATGAATCTACCCCTCTATTTCGAAGAATTTTAAAATGTGCTTAGCTACACATACAACGGTGCCATCCTGATTGGTTACCACAACATCGGCATACGTTTTCATGGCTTCTTCATCCACTTCAACAACGGTATAGGTAGCTGTCAGTGTATCGCCGAAATAAACAGGAGCAGTAAAGCGAAGATGATCATAGCCATAAGAAGCACTAGGAATAGGAGACTCATACTTTTGCTGAATAAGAGTCGATGCGGTACTACCAAGAGCAAACGTAAGAACACCATGAACAATGCGCGTTCCATACTTGGTAGTTTTCATAAACGCCTCATTAAAGTGCATCTGGCTATAGTCTCCCGTAATACCGCCAAACATGTACACGTCAGATTCGCTAATAGTTTTTGTAAATGAGCAGTTATTACCAACTTCTAAAGGTATCTTAGCCATATTTACCTCCCCAAATATCTTGACAAATACAACCCTACCCCATAATTGCGCATGTGTATCCCGCATTCTTTTCATCAAAACAAGCGCATGCATGCATGAAATTTCTGAAAGTACTCTG
Source organism: uncultured Eggerthella sp. (assembly GCA_900556585.1). Lineage (GTDB taxonomy): Bacteria > Actinomycetota > Coriobacteriia > Coriobacteriales > Eggerthellaceae > Anaerotardibacter. The sequence continues at coordinate 12,308 of USPD01000027.1, read as the reverse complement.
CGATTTCCCCTACAATGAAATCTGTTCAAGGAGGACTACATGAACCTTGCCCAACTTTCATATTTTCGCCACCTTGCGAAAATTCAACACTATACACGCGCATCGGAAGAACTACATATTTCTCAATCTGCGCTTTCTCATTCTATTGCTTCTTTGGAGGACGAACTAGGATGCAGCCTATTTCGTAAAGAAGGACGCAATGTATACCTGACTGACGACGGACGACTATTCCAAAATTACGTTGAAAAGGGACTTGCCGCTATCGAACAAGGTGTTGCGGAGCTTCAACAGCGTCACGGCATGTTAACTGGTGCAATAGAAATTGGAGCTATTGCCACTGTTCGATCAGGCTATCTTCCTGCTGCCATGAAAGAATATAGCGATGCTTTTGGTTCTTTGGTTGAATTTCATGTAGCACAAGGAGAAACCGCACCATTGAATCAGCGTCTGGAACAGGGCGTCTATGATCTTGTTATCGCAGGACCCTACCACAGGCCTGATATCGAATGTAAAACCTTATTTTACCAGCAGCTTACTGTTGCGGTACGACGCGATCATCCCTTAGCCTCCCTCTCAAAAGTACGTTGGGAAGATTTAATTGGATATACCGTAAATACCTATCGCCGCGGAATTATGGTAGGCGAAACTTTGGAGACCTTTCTTAAAGCTACAAACGCTCCTCTTGATAGGCTCACCCTGGTTCGCAATTACGAAGACGAGGTTATTCTTGGTGCGCTTGCCGTTCATGAATCAAGCGCAGCACTTACCATGCTAACTTCAAACTTACTGCCAGATCCCAACATGGTGGTATTACCTCTTGATATCGAAGGAGCGGAAACGTTTTATCCCATATCACTTACTTATAAGAAAAAAGCTATCCGAACGCCAGCAGCACAAAGCTTTATTGATTTTCTGCAAACGTTCGAAGCGCCTGTTTATGAACGTGCTGATTTGCGGAAAGACTGATAAATACACTTACCCGCAAAAAGCGCTTGCTTGCAAGTTGCCCATAGAACTGCTTGCAAGAAGCTACTTACTTCACAACAGAAACTGGACCGCAAAAAGCACTAGCCCACAAAACGTAGTAACTCACAAAACAAAACATGCCGAAACGCACTTTTGTATTGAAATCTAGGAGCAACCATGAAAGACGGATTCGTTAGCGTAGCAACAGCAACACCAACCGTAACTGTTGCCGATTGCCAAACAAATGAGCAAGAAATTCTTGCCTGCATAGCTTCAATGGAACAGCTCGGCGCAAAAGTTATGGTGCTCCCCGAACTCTGTATTACCGCCTATACCTGCAGCGACCTTTTCTGGCAAACAAAACTTCTTGATGAAGCAGAAAAGACCCTAGTGCATATTGCACGCCAAACAGCAAACGTTGACGCGCTTATTCTGATTGGCCTGCCACTGCGCGTATCAGGCAAGCTATTTAATGTTGCTGCCGTACTTTCACATGGCAAAGTATTGGGCTTTGTTCCTAAGGTTAATTTGCCTGCATATAACGAATTCTACGAAACACGCCACTTCACTGCTGGCAGCGCAGATATGGGAGAAGTTGAATTCGGCGGATATCTGGTTCCTGTGGGAACAAACCTTTTGTTTTCGTGCGAATCCGTGCCAGATTTAGTGGTAGCAGCAGAAATTTGCGAAGACCTATGGGTGCCCAATCCACCGAGCACTTCCCACGCTATGGCAGGTGCTACGGTACTTTGCAACCTTTCAGCAAGTGACGAAATGGTAGGGAAACGCACCTATCGTACAAGCCTTGTTGCCGGTCAGTCTGCACGACTGGTTTGCGCTTATCTATACGCCACCGCAGGCGAAGGCGAATCCACTACTGATTTGGTATTTGGTGGACAAAATATCATTGCGGAAAACGGCGTAATCCTAAGCGAAACTTCTACCCTGCAAGGTGCTACAATTCCGCAAAACATAACTGATCCTGCAGACGCTAGCGCACAAAGCACAGCACGCCTCGAAGACACAAATGCTAAGAACATAAATGCGCAAAATATCTTGGTTACCCAAATCGACGTTGCCCGCCTTACCGCCGAACGCCGCCGCATGAGCACCTACCCTGCTACTTCAGCAGAAAACTACCGCATTATTCCCTTCGATCTTTCAGTTGAAGAAACAAACCTAACTCGCCGTTTTGACGCTGACCCATTTGTTCCCGCAAACCCAGCGCTGTTAAATCATCGCTGCGAAGAAATTCTATCCATCCAGGCGTTAGGCCTTAAAAAACGTCTGGCTCACACCCATGCACAAACTGCCGTTGTTGGTATTTCTGGCGGTCTTGATTCAACTTTGGCACTTTTGGTTACCGCACGGGCATTCGATTTACTGGGCATTAATCGCTCTCAAATTATTGCGGTCACCATGCCAGGATTCGGTACAACTGACCGCACTTACACTAATGCCTGCACCATGGTTACTTCCTTGGGTGCCACGTTGAAAGAGGTATCAATCAGCGAAGCTGTTATGCAACATTTCGCTGACATCAACCACGATCCTTCCATTCATGACGTTACCTATGAAAACAGTCAAGCTCGCGAGCGCACCCAGATTTTGATGGATATTGCTAACCAAGAAAATGGTTTGGTTATTGGCACGGGAGACTTATCTGAACTTGCTCTTGGCTGGGCTACCTACAATGGTGACCACATGTCTATGTATGCGGTGAATGCTTCGGTTCCCAAAACACTTGTGCGTCATTTAGTTCGTTACTACGCGGATACGTGTGGCGATAAACGTTTAGCAGAAGTTTTGGAAGATGTATTGGAAACACCCGTAAGCCCTGAACTTCTGCCCCCAACCGAAGGTGCTATTTCGCAAAAAACTGAAGACTTGGTTGGGCCCTACGAACTGCACGACTTCTTCCTGTATCAAATGCTTCGCTTTGGATTTACCCCCTCAAAGATATACCGCATTGCGTGCCTCGCATTTAAAGGACGCTATGATACCGCCACTATCAAGAAATGGTTGCGCACGTTCTACCGCCGCTTCTTTGCTCAGCAATTTAAACGCTCATGCCTGCCTGACGGACCAAAAGTAGGCAGCATTGCTGTTTCACCTCGCGGCGATTTACGTATGCCATCTGACGCCAGTGCGCGTGCATGGCTAGAAGAAATTGATGCGCTTTAGTATGCATACGGCACACTAAAGCGCATCAAACTTACAAATCCAACAAAGTAACTTAAAACTGCACTTTATTGGATTTGTTTTGTCGAATTTTTTGATGAATTGATTACCGGGAAATCTCCCTTAACTAATCAACCTTTGAGAATTCCTCTTGCAAGCCAACCTTAGCGAATCTCGTAACGACCAGGCTTACGCTTAATTTCGCGTGCCTCCATTGCGGGATAGCCCAAAATAATTCCGCCGATAAGTTTGCCATGATCAGGTGCAAACTTATCATGCAAAGCATCCCCTGCCTGGCAAACCGCTTCAACCCAACATGATGCAATGCCTTCTGCATGTGCCATCAGCACTGCATTTTGCATCGCAGCCGCAACGCTTTCAATGCAACTTGGCATCATGTCATTGCTATAGTGAGGCTTGTTCAAAAACGCAAGCACAATAGTGCGAGAACCACCCAACGCTGTTAAGAATTCCATAGTCTCTTCGACAATTTCGGGATTGTTCTTAAAGCGCTCTTCAAGCTTCTTGCGCTCAGAAAATGCCGTTGTTCCCATTTCGGAAATCAAATAAGCAAGATCTTCATCTTTGGTTAGCGCAACAAAATACCACGGCTGCAAATTTTGGCCTGACGGCGCCCACATAGCTGCTTCAATAATTTTTTCCAGTTTTTCTTTTGGGACAGGCTCATCGGTAAACTTGCGAACACTTCGACGAGTTTTAATTGCCTCCATAAGTTCCATGTAAATCCCCTTTCTACATTAAGAACTCTAACAACTCCCTCAAAACCTCCTCGGGCGCTTCTTCTTGCATGAAGTGGCCGCACGGAAGTGATTTACCTTGAACATTTTCGCAAAATCTTTGCCAACTTTGCAAAGGTGTAAAGAACTTTTCTACAAGACCATTCGCTCCCCACAAAATCAGTGTGGGCGCTTTAATTTTCTTTCCTTGCGCCAAATCAAACGCATCATGTATACGATCGATTGATTCACTAGCACGATATTCCTCGCAAATTGCATGGATACAAGCTACGTCATAGTGACGCAGGTACTCTTCGTATACCTCGGAAGGAAACACCTCAGAAGACGTGTCATTTTCGGAATTGTAGCGGTTAATGTGCAGTGCATTTTTAAAATACATTTTCCGACTTGAAAGTATCAGATCCTCAGGAAAAGGCGCAGGCTGCGTAAGTAGATACCAATGAAAAAGCGCTTTTGCGAATTCTGCAGAGCTTAAATCATACATATCGAATGTTGAAACAATATCCATAAGAACAAGCTTGTCTACGGCTTCAGGATGATCAAGTGCCATGCGATAGCCAACACGCGCTCCGCGATCAATGCCTGCTACCAAAAAATGATCGAAACCGAGTGTATTCATAACCGCAATAGCATCATTTGCCATTGTGCGTTTGCTGTAATTGCTATGGTCGGGCATTCCTTCAGGCTTTTCACTGTCTCCGTATCCACGCAAATCAAGTGACACGGTACAAAAATGTTCAGCTAGCTGAGCGATAATCATATGCCAACTTAGATATGTTTCAGGATGCCCATGAAGTAAAAGCAGCGGAGCCCCTTCGCCCATCACTACTGTATGGATTCTTACTCCATCTACCCCTTCAATATAATGATGCTTTGCAGAAGCAAACTGCGCAAAAGCACCCGTACCCTGAGAAACGCCTGCATTATCCAATGATTCAGCAGCTACTTCCCCATGTAAGTCTGAAGCCGAAAAAATGTCTTGATTTGTTGTGTGCTTCACATTTTCCATACCCATTCCCCTCCTCATAACTTTGTAGCCGATGATATACCTATATTTACATCAACAACGGTTACAAATTTTATTTATAGGTTTTGCGTATACCCTATCTTTATTACTTATAAACCTTATTTGATTAAAGAAAATCTCAGCAATAGCCCCTATAATGACGAAAGAGCAAAACGCGCGGAGGGGGATATATGGAATACCGCGTGAGTTGCCCCGCTTGTGAAATTTGGGGAGAAGTCATTCCATCCGGAAACGACTGCACAATTACTATCAATGGCGGCACACCACATGTAGGGTGTGTAGTTCTTGCTGTCCCACGACCTTCTTTAACAGGCATAGGAACAAGCGCCACGGTTTCAGTTATCAATCGAACAGGTCATATGGATGATGCTATAGCTAGCGCTGTTGCTAAGCAGGTTGCCATCCAGCGCAATTGCGCTGTTGCATGCAGCTGCGGTATTCATATTGATAATGCCTCAGCAAAAGCAATTGCCCAAATTAGAAACTCTGTTCCTGTCATTGTTGAAGATATTTTGGCGCTTCTTGAACGCAGGGGACACACCAACCCAGTCGAAGAAGGGTAACAACCCAGCCGAAGCGGGGCACATTAACTCAGCTAAGGCGAAGTGCAGTCCAGCTACAGCGAAGAGCATCACCTCAGATGAAACCAAATGAATTTCATTTTGAACAAAACAATTTCCAAATTTAGCTATACACACAAGGAGGATTTTATGAACAACATTCACGATTTACGAACCGCACTTAACTTCCTTCGTGAAATTCCTGGACAAATTGTAGAAACCGATGTCGAAGTAGACCCTGAGGCGGAACTGTGCGGTGTATATCGCTACGTTGGTGCCGGCGGAACCGTTCCGCGTCCAACTAAAGAAGGCCCTGTTATGATCTTCAATAACATCAAGGGTCACCCAGATGCACGTGTGGTAATTGGTCTACTTGCAAGCCGAACCCGCGTTGCTCGCCTGCTTGATGCTGATCCTCGCCGTTTGGGCTTTCTGCTTAATGATGCTGTATTAAACCCTATACCACCTGTCGAAGTTCCTACCGAAGAAGCAGTATGCCAAGAGGTTGTACACCTAGCCACAGAAGATGGCTTCGACATCCGCAAACTTGTCCCCGCGCCTACCAACACACCAGAAGATGCGGGTCCCTATATCACCTTGGGCATGGCTTATGCATCTGATCCAGAAACGGGCGAATCCGACGTAACTATTCACCGCCTTTGTCTGCAGAGCAAGGATGAAATTTCTATTTACATGGTTCCAGGATCCCGTCACATTGGAGCCTTCTACGAAAAAGCCGAAAAGTTAGGCAAACCCTTGCCAATCTCTATCAGCATTGGTGTTGATCCCGCTATTGAACTTGCAACATGCTTTGAGCCTCCTACAACTCCTATCGGATACGATGAGCTTAATGTTGCTGGCGCCCTGCGCGGCGAGCCTGTTCGCTTGGCAAAATGCTTAACCATCAATGAGCGCTGTATTGCTCATGCCGAATATGTAATCGAAGGTGAACTTCTGCCTGGTAAGCGTGTTGCAGAAGATCAAAACTCAGGTACCGGCAAAGCAATGCCTGAATTCCCCGGATACACGGGTCCTGCAAATCCCGCGCTTCCTATTATTAAAGTAAAGGCTGTTACCACGCGCACCAACCCTATCATGCAAACCTGTATCGGCCCTTCCGAAGAGCATGTAAGCATGGCAGGTATCCCAACAGAAGCAAGTATTATTCAGATGGTTGAAAAAGCAGTGCCTGGTCGCTTGTTAAATTGCTATTGCGCAACTCCTGGCGGCGGTAAATACTTAGCTGTTTTGCAAATCAAAAAGAGCTCCCCAGCAGATGAAGGCCGTCAGCGTCAAATTGCCCTTTTGGCATTTTCAGCCTTCAGCGAATTGAAGCATATTTTCTTAGTTGACGAAGACGTTGATCCGTTCGACATGAACGATGTTTTATGGGCAATGAATACGCGCTTCCAGGGCGATGCAGACATTATCACTATTCCTGGCGTTCGCTGCCATCCGCTTGATCCCTCCAACGATCCTTCAATGGATCCTTCCATTAGGGATCACGGCATTGCATGCAAAACTATCTTCGATTGCACCGTTCCTTACGATCAAAAAGATAGATTCCAACGCTGCCAATTCAAGGAAGTAGATCCCAAGCATTGGCTGCCCGACTTTGAATTCTAAGGCACGTTCATGGAAAGACTTATTGTTGGCATAACGGGAGCAAGCGGTACGCCGCTTGCTTGCCACTTTATTCAGCAAATGAAGCGCTATACCGATTGTGAACTTCATATTGTTGCAAGCAAAAGCGCCTATTTAACTGCACAATATGAAGATATTGCCTTGTTTGAAGATACGTTAAAGCTTGTTGACGTTGTACACGATAATGCGAGCATGGGTGAATCCATTGCAAGCGGTACGTTTAAAACATGCGGTATGGTTATCATCCCTTGCAGCATGAAAACTGTTGCTGGAATTGCTAGCGGTTACAGCGACAACTTGGTGTTACGCGCAGCAGATGTCACCTTAAAAGAACAACGTCCGCTTGTGCTGGTAGCGCGTGAAACTCCTATGAATCCTATTCACTTAAAGAACCTCAGTACGCTTTCCATGATTCCTTCGGTAAGCATTTTACCCCCGATGATGACGTATTATCACCATCCCAAAACTATTGAGGACATGGAAAACCAACTTATAGGAAAGATTTTTGACCGCTTCGGATTTGAATATCCTCCTTTTAAGCGTTGGGAGGGATAGAAAGACTTGCCTGCTGCTTTGTAGCCAAGTTCGATCACAATTTCGCTTTCTATGTATGGGTGCTATTCCTTGATTTATACAATTCTTGTACCTATGTGGAGGAGCTGCCATACATTAGAAGGGTTTTTGTGACAAAAGTCGAAGAATCAGACATTTGCATCAAGCTTAGCTATACATTAGAGGCTGTTTTGTGATTGAACTCACGTGTGAGTTTTATTCCAAACAAAATTCCATGCATTCAAAACCATTTTGCGATTACGTGCGCCAATAAAGATTGCAGAAAGTGCAGCATGTATATAAAAATGTCCGCCCCGAAAGGGACGGACATTTGATTATTGGTTGCTTTGAAGTAACCGAAATGGCTGCTCATCATAGCTGCAACAATCAAAACAATCGGCGCAGCCAAAGTAGTTGAGCCAACCAATAAAGAACTGTTTAGCGCTTCGAGAACTGTGGGCGCTTACGAGCTTTCTTCAGGCCGTACTTCTTACGTTCAACCATACGAGAGTCACGAGTCAGATAACCAGCACGCTTGAGTTCTGCACGATAGTCGCCAGCTTCAAGAAGAGCGCGAGCAATACCGTGACGAAGAGCGCCAGCCTGACCAGAAACGCCGCCGCCATTGCAGCGAGCAATAACGTCAAAGTGACCCTTGGTGTCAGTAACTACGAATGGGGTGGTTGCATAGTCAACGAGTGCCTGGCGACCGAAGAATTCTACGCCATCGCGACCATTAACGGTAACCTTACCAGTACCAGGAACGATACGAACGCGAGCTACTGCGTTCTTTCTACGACCAGTGCCGTAATAGATTGCTTCGCCTGCCATTAGTTATCCTCCATCTTGATCTCACGAGGCTGCTGAGCCATGTGTGGATGCTCGCTACCAGCGTACACCTTCAACTTCTTAGCCATTGCGCGGCCAAGCGTGTTCTTTGGCAGCATGCCCTTAACTGCGTGCTCGATAACGCGCTCAGGGTGCTTTTCCATTGCTTCCTGGAACGTTTCGCACTTCAGTCCTCCGGGATAACCGCTGTGACGATAGTATTCCTTGTCCGTAGCCTTTACACCAGTTACACGGATTTTGTCAGCGTTGATAACTACAACAAAGTCACCCGTGTCTACATGAGGGGTGTACTGGGGCTTGTGCTTACCCTTAAGAATCTGAGCTGCCTTTGATGCAACGCGACCAAGTACCTGATCTTCTGCGTCGATCAGAAGCCATTCGCGCTCAACCTCGTTGGGCTTTGCGTAATAGGTCTTCACAGTGTTCCTCCAATAAAGTAACAAGTGTCGTTTTTCAAAAGTTGCTGCCGATCCGAAGCGGCGGGATCCTACTCCACCATCTCCTAACAGCAAGCGAATAGCGCCTTGGTTCTTGCGCTTCTGGACAAACGCAAAACAAGTGCCAAACGCCATTTGTTTGGGAGTTCGAATCTCAAGCTCGCACGGGGCTTTTGAAAGCGAACTTTTGCAGTTTATAACGCGTGCGCGACCTTCGTCAATTGCATATGGAATTTGAACGGAAAACTTGCCAAAAAATTCACGTTTTCTACGGAATTTGAAGAGTATTTAAAGTTGTATCGTCTTAGATTATTGTCACGGCTCTATTCTCTTGGAGCCTAAGTCTATCGATTGCATTCAACTCGCCTCTTAGACATAACTTTGCCACTTAAGCTTACGCCTTATATCTCTTAGGCGGACTCACTACCAGAAGAGGTATCACCAGAATCACCCGACTGGTTAGCTGGTGCTGGATCTACCAAAACGTAACCTTGACTTGGCGCAAGACTTGCACGCTGAGACCATAGAGCCGCCACTAAGTTAGCGAGGTTTTCACGGTTAGCGTCACTGTCGGGCATCCCCGACATCACCGAAATCAGATATGCCTTATCACCTTCAATAATTATGCCTGCATCGCATAGGCCATCGTCTTCTTCACCATTAAGCCAACCAGCCTTATCGTACACCACAAGATTTGAAGTAGTTGACGCCATATCAGCCGCCGTTAGTCCAGATCCGCTATCAGTCGATTGATCCGAACTCTGATCACTACCCTGATCGGATGCTTGGTTACTAGATTGCTGATCAGATTGCCCGTCTTGAGTGCTGACCGAATCACCTGAACTATCACTAGACTGATCGTCCGAGCTACCATCTGATCCTGACGTATCGCCAGACTGTGTAGACTGTCCAGGTTGTGAAATAAACACTTCACCACCATCGGTAACCAATGCGAATGCAGGATCAACACCAGCACGTAGCATAGAAACTTCTGTTTGAGAAAACAGACCTTCCGCCCAGGAAACAATATCAGGATTCGAATCAGATGAAGTGAAATACTGGTAGGCGTTCAACCACAATTTGGCGGATTCGCGTGCAGAATAGTGCGGGAAGGAAGTGTCCGATTCCACATCCGAATCAATATTCATATTGGCCAGCCAACCCGAAAGATTGATTTCGCTATACTCTTCGAACAACGCACGCATCGTATAGTATGAACGATTATCGGAATTAATAATCGTTCCTGAAGCAGCCTCATTAACGGTGTCAATAGACAAAATACCTGGCTCAAGAGCTTCCTGGCACCCATAAACCAGCACTGGACCTTTAATAGAAGATGCACCATATACTTCCAGATCGGGATTATATACATACCCGCTACCTGTTTGAAGATCTAGCATTACAAAGCCAACGTCATATTCATTTTCAACAAATGGCTCAAGTGCAGACTGAATAATGTTTTGCCCTTCCTCAGAAAGAGATGGCATATAATTTTGACCCTCATTTGCCAGCGTAAAGCCGGCAACCGTAGCTCCTGAATCAGCAATTGCATCAAGACCCGCCACCGAGGACTGATAACTAATATCCATTGGTGGAGTTACTTCTACCTGCTCTTGTTCTTCTTGCTGGGGTGCATTACAAGACTGAACAGACGAAAGAATAAAAACAAATAACAGAATAATTAAAATAAGGACAATTACTGGCACCGCATACAGCACTGGCAATGGTAAAGAAGGTAAGAACGAACCACCGCCCATTGCGCGACCACCACCATAACCGCCAGAGCCAAATGGCAATGGAACGCGATCACTAAATAAGCCATGTCCATATCCGCTTCTTACATAAATATTTGACTCAGAATGACGACCTCGATAAGACGATTCTTCTGAAGAGGTATTCTCATATTCATCATAATAATCATTATGCGCTTGACTGCTCCGATATGAACGTCGGTATTCTTGCTGGAAGCGCCCTTGTCGTCGTTCATATCCACGCTCTTGTCCACGCTTATCATATCCAGGATGCTCTTGCTCATCAGGAATGTAACGACCCTCCTGAGTGTAACTTCCTTCTTGAGCATAATCTCGTGCATGGCCATAGCTTTCACGTGCCGAGACAGAACTCCTGCGACGCTGTTTAGTATCCGTAGAAGAAGCAAAACGCGGCTGATTTTGATAATCATTACCACGACGACTTCTACGGGGAGTTCGATCTAGTAGCTTGGTGCGATTTTCTCGACCGACGCGATCCGAACTCCCAGCGCGGTTAGAACGATTCGATCGTCCAACACTTGATGAGCGATTATCTTGTCGAGACGACCGTAAAGCGCGATCCCGACTATATCGTTCGTTACGATCGGCAACATGGCTACGTGCACGCCCGTTCGCGCGCTCTGCGGTGCCATAAGCACAACTACTCGCATGTTCGGCAATGCGATCATTCTTCCTTCCAGGAATGTAAGAATTTGCCCGTTGAGCTGCACGACCACTACTGCGTCTAGATGAAAAAGACTGATCTTGAGCGTCATTTCGAAAGCCCTCATCCTTTGAGGACCTACTTCTATTACGGTTGTATAGCGGATTTCGATCGACCATATGCCTAATAGTAACAGTTTGTCAAACAACATTATGCAAATAACAAAAAATAACTGACCCTCACTAATGCAATATTTGAGGAACTATTACGAAACGGTACCAAATTAGCACTCTCGTCCTTAGAGTGCTAAAAGCGATGTATTATAACAAGCGAACCAAGGAACGCGATAAGCGATAAAGTTGGTTCGGATATGAAATTCGGATTCTTAATAGTTTAGGCTTTGAAGCTCAACTCGCGAAATTCAAAGCTTGATCACCTTGAATTGGAACTCTTATTCGGGCTAGCACACATCGCCCATCGCAAACACACGAAAGAGGATGATACTTTATGTTAGCACGCAGAAACTTTTTTAATGATTTTTTGAGCGACCCTTTTGACTTCGGTTTTTTCGGCACTGACACTGCTCCAAAAACTACTACTGCCTCACTTATGAAAACCGATATTAAGGAAACCCCTGAAGCATACGAACTGGACATTGATTTGCCTGGCTTCAAGAAAGAAAACGTTGAGATTGCTCTCGATGAAGGCTACCTGACCATCAATGCCCACACCGAGCAAAAAGATGAAAAGAAGGACGAAAACGGATCATACTTGCGCAAGGAGCGTTTCGTAGGTTCTTGTCGTCGTAGCTTCTATGTTGGCGATGACATTTCTGAAGAAGACATTACTGCTAAGTTTGACAATGGCATTTTGAAGATCAATGTGCCCAAAAAAGAATTGCCAAAGCCTGAGGATCGCA
>USPD01000026.1 GCA_900556585.1 uncultured Eggerthella sp. | reverse complement strand
TCACCTATGAGATTCTTATTCCAAATGAACATGTTATAAATTTAAAAGTTATAATTCCAATAATAGCTCTGAATATATAGAAAGATTTTTTATAAATATTACAGATAGATATATATCGGCTATGGTATAAGTAACAGATATTGTTTGCTATTAGCCGTATTTTTCAATCGAAAATACATACGTATTTCGATAATTTTCAGCTCTAGTCAATTATTTGGAATTAGAGCTTTTTTGATTTGTTTCTTCGAACAAAATAATTAATTAAATAAAAAGCATTTACTGACATGAAATACACTATTTCATCATCGAATTGATTTAATAAAAAAGCCTGCATCCACTTAAAAGATGCAGGCTTTTTAAACTTATTATTGAATAAACGACTTAGAACTTAGCCGAAACGATATTCAATACCCATAGTAGGCTGAGGATACTCCCATTTCTCAAGAATGGTTTCGCCACAGATCATGCGACAGGTACCGCATTCAAGGCAACCAGCATAGTCAAAGATTGGCTCGTCGCCTTCTGCTGGCATCTTATACAATGCAGCAGGGCAGCACATAACAAGCTTCTGGAATTCAGGATCAGATGCCTTAACGCCTTCTTTGATTTTAATATGTGCATTTTCCTCATCAACATTGAACTTATTGAGAGAAAGTTTTTCGTCAACATTAACCGTGATATCGATCATAGAGACTTCACCGCCTTGAGAGCAAACTTAGCAAGTTTAACAAGACCCATCTTCTTAACAGGACCCATAGCAAGCTGCATTACATGCTTACGAGGTTCACCATCGGTCTTGAAAAGTGGAGTCATAATGTCGCGAATAAGCTCAGGAACGCCACGGAACATCATAGGAGAGGTTTCAAGGAACTCAGGAGCCTTTTCGTACATCTTCATATCACGCATGATGAAGGAGTTGTTAAGCATGGTCTTATAATCAGCCAAGCCAGCCTTGGAAGTATCACCTGCATCAAGCGCTTTAATGGCAGCCTTAGCAGCAATTTCACCTGATGCTACCGCCAGGTCCATACCGCGAACGGTATAACCCAAGTTCATGCATAACATTGCAGCATCACCAGCAACCAAAACGCCGTCGCCAACGATTTCTGGCATCATCTTCAAGCCACCTTCAGGAACAACGTGACCAGAATATTCAACCGTCTTACCGCCAGCAATTAAAGGCTTAATTTCTGGACGATTCTTGAAGTTTTCAAGCATTTGATAAACAGGAATATCTTGTTTCAGAACTTCACTCATGGTAGCAACAATACCTACCGAAACAGAATCCTGGTTTGCATATACAAATGCACCACCAACAATACCATTAGAACAGTCACCAGCGAATAACCAAGAAGCACCTTCGCCAGGGTTGCACAGGAAACGGCTTTCAATTACGTCAGCAGGAAGCTCGATAGTTTCCTTAGCACCAACCGCTACTTCATTAATTGCAGGAGCCTTCTTAGAAAGACCAGCCTTTGAAGTAAGCAAAGAATTTACACCGTCAGCCAAGATAACAACATCGGAGGTAATTTCGTCACCAAAAGCGTTAATGCCTTTTACTTTACCATCCTCAATGATGAGATCTTCAACAGCAATGCCGTAAATGTATTCAGCACCAGCGTTTTCAGCCTGCTCAGCTAGCCACTGATCAAAAGGACCACGGAGAACCGTATAAGATTCTTTACCTGCTTCTTCCAATTCACGAGCAGAATAATCAATAGTGAAGTTAGAATCGGGGGACATAAGCGAAATACGCTCATGGGTGACCTTACGCTGCAAAGGAGCTTCCTGATAATTAGGGAAGACCTTGGCGAGCGAATGCGTATAAATACGACCGCCCGTCATGTTCTTAGCGCCAGCGTAGTTACCACGCTCGACAACAAGAACCGACTTACCGGCGGACGCGAGGGTATAAGCAGCTACGTTACCAGCGCAGCCAGCACCCACAACAATCGCGTCAAAATCGGACTCGGACATGCTTTTCCTTTCAGAGAGCGAACAAAAAAACAGGGCACAGAAATCTGTGCCCTGTTATATTAAGCTTTTTTTTACAGCTTTTCAATCAAAGCAGGGATTACCTTGTAAATGTCGCCTACCAGACCATAGTCGCACTGCTTAAAGATAGGTGCGTTCTGATCCTTGTTGATTGCGATGATGGTATCAGCGCCAGTTACACCTACCATGTGCTGCATCTGACCGGAAATGCCCAAAGCGATGTAAGCCTTAGGAGCAAGCTGGAGGCCGGAAACACCGATGTAGAGGTTGCGAGGCATCCAGTCAACATTTTCGGCGAGAGGACGAGAGCAACCAAGTTCGCCGCCAACCTTAGCAGCCAAGTCGCGTGCCATCTGAAGATCTTCCTCAGCACCGAAACCACGACCAGCACCAACAACAACGTCACACTTGGTAAGGTCAGCACCCTCACGAGGTACTTCCTTGGTACCACGAAGAACGAGTGGCTTAGCAGGAGCGGTGTAAGCGATGGTTTCAACTTCATCAGTACCAGTTGCTTCAGCTTCAGCAAAAGCAGTGCCAGCTACGGTGTAAACCTTAGCGCCAGTTGCCTTCTGCTTGTTAGCTGCAATACCACCAAAGTAGGTGTTGGTTACGGTATCACCATCAAAAGCAGTTACGTCAGAGATTACCGCAGTACCAAGCTGAGCTGCCAAGGTACCAGCAAGAATCTTATTTCGAGGGGTTGGCTCAACAAGAACAACGTCTGGCTGAGCAGCATCATAAGCAGCCTTTACGCCAGCTACTGCGTTTTCAACAGGCTCGCCAGCAGGAAGCTCTACGTCGTATGCCTTGTCAGCAACGCCAGTAAGAGGAGCACCCTTTACGACTGCCAATACAACTTCATCGGCGATAGAACGTGCGCCAGCGCAAAGAGAGCGCTGAGCATCAGTGGTTTCTGCAAGAACAAATGCTTTCATATTTTAGTACCGCCTTCTCTTTATTTAAGTGCCTCAGCAACAGCGGCTGCAAATGCGTCGATGTCGCCTTCTTCGAAGATCTGCTGCTTACGTGGAGCAGGTTCAGGAGCCTTAATCTCCTCAATCTCTACCTTGGAATCAAGGCCGCCACCGAGTTCGTCAACGGTGGAAGGCTTCTTGCCAGCTGCAAGAATCTCACGCATGCCTGGGATGCGAGGCTCACCAATAGCAGGAGAAACAGCAACTACTGCAGGAAGAGGAACTTCAATCTCTTCTACTTCTTCTTCGAGGGTACGCTCAACAACAACCTTGTCGCCTTCAGCGGTGATAGAGGTTACTTCGTTGATAGCAGGTACACCAAGTGCAGCAGCGAGTTGTACGTTTACCTGGCCAGCATAGAAGTCTGCAGAACCGTCACCAGTGATGACCAGATCATAGTCAGAGCACTTGTCATCAATGATGCCCTTAAGAACCTGAGCGGTTGCATAAGAATCTGCAGTTTCAAGAGCGTCATCGGTAACCATGAAGAGCTCGTCAACACCACGAGACAGAATGTCCTTCTTAAGCTTAGCGTCGGTAGCCTTAGTGGTAGCCGCACTGATTACCGTTACGGTGCCGTCGTTATCAGCAGCGAGCTGAGCTGCAGCTTCAATAGCATTCTTGTCGTAAAGGCTGATAATCTGGTGGGCTTTAGAGTAGTCAAGCGTACGATCTCCAGCAACAAAAATGTCCTGGTCGTCAGCAACTACCTTTACTGCGACAACAATTTTCATAACTTTCTTGCTCCTATTCTCCTTGTATTACCTACAAAAGGGAGTGTTTACGTTACGTGTAATGGTTATTACTTGTATGACTTAGGCACTGCACGACCAGCGATATAGTCCATAACCTCGCACGTACCGCCAGCAAGCATATTACCACGAAGGTCACGCCAAATGCGACCTACACGAACTTCGTCAGTATAACCAAGACCGCCATAAATCTCAATGCAGTTATCTGCTACTTGAAGATGAGCACGGGTGCCCCAAGACTTCAGCATTGCAATGTCAGCGTTAATGGATTCGCCCTGATCAAGCTTCCAGAGGCAGTAATAGAGCCACCAGCGAGATTGCTGAAGAATGGTTTCATTTTCAGTGATGGGATCCTGAACACGAGGATTGGTAACGATTGGTTTGTTGAAAGCAATACGATCCTTAGCGTACTGGATAGCATCATTCTGAGCAGCCTGTGCAAGACCGAGACCCTGAGCAACAACCAAGCAACGTTCGAACTCGAAGTTCTTCATAAGAAGAAGCCAGCCTTCACCAGCACCACCAACACGCTGATCCTCAGTAACAACTACGTTGTCGAAGAATACATCTACGAAAGGTACGGTGTGCTGACCAAGCTTGGTCAAGTGAGCAGTGGAAACACCTGGGGTGTCGCGCTTTACCAACCACAAAGACATATTGCGGTTTTCACGAGCAGGATCTTCGTCCTTGCAGATTACCAACAGATAAGGTACGTCAGCACCGTTGGTAACCCAAGTCTTCTGGCCGTTAAGTACATAAGTACCATCGTCCTGCTTCTTGGAAGTCATGGTCATGCCCTGGTTGTCAGAACCAGCAGCAGGCTCAGAGAGGCAAAGTGCTGCTACAGACTGACCAGACTTTTCATATTCTTCCATGATGACGGAGGACTGTTCAGGAGTACCGAACTCAGCAAGGTCAGCGCAAGCGAGCATACCAGTCATGAATGGAGTCATTGCACCAGTGAACTCATAAAGTTTTTCAGTCATAAGACCCAGGGTAACGTGATCCGTTGGAATGCCACCTACTTCCTCAGGAAGGCCCATAAATGGGAAGCCAGCGTCACGATAAGCATCCTGAGCTTCTGCGGAAACCTGATGGTTTTCGTACATCTGCCTTACAGACTCATCGTCGAAATAGCGATCAGCATATTCCTTGAGGGATTCAACAAGGAGCTGCTGCTCGTCAGTAAGACCAAAATCCATAATTTTCTCCTTCTCCCGTCTTCACTGGAAAGACGAACGTTAGCCCTGGCAGCACAAAATGCCAGAAAACGGACTTTCTGATTCCACAAGTTTAAGCGCAAACGGCAATCGTTCCAACCAAAAAAAGAAAACAAACAGCAAGAAATTACCAATTTAAAACTCTTGTTTTTATAGGTTTAGTCTATCAATGGAAGCAGCCGAAGCCCCAAAACAAGTAAATCTTATTGAGCTATATATTAGTTAAATCTTCCGTTTGTTTCACATATTTTTTGTAAATTGAAAAAGAAATTATTCATTAAGAAACAGATGAATATATCAACTTTAATAAGAAACCGTTCACAGAAAAAAATCAACCACTAGCACCCACAGCATAAGCTGAATACCGCTTATCCAAAGAATAAGCACGTTTAGCCTAAATGATAGAGCGATCCTATGAAAAGAACATGAATAAACGTTCATATCCTATTGGACACTTTTTAGCGCGAGAATGATAAACTAATTCGTAGCGGAATATCCGGAATCTGCCGCATAAGGGTTAAACAGGAGCCAAAACGGCTCCAACTCACAAACCGATTAGGAGGGTTTATGAATCCGAATGCAACCATTACCGACGAGCAGTTCAAGCAGTACCTCAAAGAGGTACGCGAAATGGTCGAAGGTCCTTACACTGAATGGCAGAAGGAGATCGAGGTAACCAACAAGTTCCCCGAGAAGTTCTACCAGTCAAACATTGAGCACAACATTTATCGTTTCTCTCTCCCTGTAGAGTACGGTGGATGGGGCCTCAATGAGAAGGAAATCCTTCAGGTCCAGGAAGAGTTCTCTCGTGGTCCTTCGGGTATGCGTATGCATATGCACTATGCATCTGACCTGAACTGGCGTATCCTCGACGACTTCGGTCAACCAGAGGTAAAAGAGAAGTATATGCCTCTCTTCCAGGACAAGACCATCTTCACCAACTTCGCTCTCACCGAGAAGTCTGGCGGCACTGGCGCTGACCTTCACTCCACCGCTGTATGGGACGAAGAAAAGGGCAAGTGGATCCTTAACGGTGAAAAGTGGCTCATTTCCCACACTGACTGCTCTCAGTTCTCTTACGTAATCTGCGTAACTGACCCTGACAAGAAGGGCGACGATCGTCTGTCTGCCTTCTTCGTACCAATGGACAAGCCTGGTTTCGAGCTTGTTCCTATGCCTCACATGATGGGCTGCCGTGGTTCCGGCCACACCGGTCTGAAGTTCACCAACGTTGAACTCGAGCCAGAATTGATGCTGGGCAAGCGTGGCGAAGGCATGAAGGTTGCTATGCACTCCCTCGCTGTATCTCGTGTTCACATCGCTACTTCTAACCTCGGTATTTCTCAGCGTATGTTTGAGATGTCCATCGCTCGTGCTCGCGACCGCGTGACCTTCGGTAAGCCGATCATCAAGCGTCAGGCTATCCGCGTCAAGCTCGCTAACATGCAGATGATGATTCACTGCCTCCGCTGCGCAATCATCGACTTCTGCGATGACTTCGATCTTGATCCTGAAGGCGAGTACATTTCTGAGAAGGCTGCAATCTGCAAGCTGTTCTCCATTGACACCGTTCGTCTCGTTTCCGACGAGATGCTCGAGATCTTCGGTGGCGACGGTTACTTCGAGGATTCTCCTTATGGTCCTACCGAGCTTCTTTACCGCGACTGCCGCGCTATGTGGCTCGAGGAAGGCGCTCCTACTGTACAGCGCATCACCATCGCTAAGGGCATCGAAGATCATGACGGTACCCTTGAATATCAGACCTGGATCGCTGGTTCTAAACTCGACTAGTTCTGATTTTTCAAACCAAGATTTTCTCTTGGCTAGATTCCGGAAAGAGAGGGAGCGAAAGCTTCCTCTCTTTTTATATCCCATGATAACTTTCCCTATGCAGACCTTAGAGAAATAACCAAGCACGGTAATAACCACTAAGTTTATTGCTGCGCCTTCTATTGTCTTGCAGCTAATCAAGCATTTCTTTAAAAGAGTTAATTGATTGAGAAAATCACTGCACTCATACTTTACTTTGTCTTAAAGCTTTGATTCATGTTTGCTATAAAGCTCAGCAGCACAATAGAGCGCTTCTTTGAACACTTCAAGAGCACTCCAAGGCTCGTTTTTTGAAGGAATTCCTAGAGAAATGGTATAAGTAGCATGATTTGTCAATGAAATACGAACCAACGAGGAAGCTTTTTCACTCGATACAACCGCATTCGTTGGACAAAACACCGCACCAAGACCTTCTGCAGCCATACCTAATAAGGTACCCATATTTTCGCTGATAGCTACAACGCAAGGTTTTATACCAGCGTTACGCAGTACCGAATATCCAATCCTCCCCGCAATATCATCAAGAGTCCCTAGCGCAAACGGGCACTCTTTCAGCACACTCATTCCCTTTTGCTCAACTAGAGCAACAGCATCTTGCCATGGCATATTCGTTGATTTTTCAAGAACATCAGCACGAAGAGCAAGAACAATTTCTTCCTGATATAGAGCAAACAAATCTACTCCTGGATGGACATCTTCAAACCGTGCAACAACCGCATCAACTTCGGCATGTTCTGCCATACGCAAAAGCTCACGATTTGTCCCCTCGATTAGTTGAAAGCGCATCTTTGGCAGAGTTTCTCGAACCTTTTTCAATACAAAAGGCATAAGCGTTTGACTACGTAAATGCGAAATACCAATTTTTAAGGTGCCAACACCGTTGCCAGTAACCTCACCGATCTGACGGAGCATATCTTGTTGAGCCTGTTTTTGTTCCCGCGCATACAAAAGAAATACACTTCCCGCAGGGGTAAGAGATAGTGGCGTGCCACGTGTAATAAGCTTGACCTCCAAGGATTTCTCAAGCGCCCCTAAGCGTGCGCTTAATGTTTGTTGAGACACCTGAAGATACTCCGAAGCCTTTGTAAAACTTTCCTGCTCTGCAAGTGCTATAAACCAACCCCAGTCGTCAAGCGCCATAGTGTATGAGCATCCTTTCATTCCCTCTCGTCGGCTTTTCGCAACCGTTATCCAATAATTTTTGTGCTTCTACAAATTTTATTTTTAGTTTGTCACATTTTTGTAAAAATCTCACGTAAAATATTCAAATCAAATACGTAAATTATCCATATTTAGAAAGGATGGGTTATGAAGAAAAAACTTCTTGCCATCGTTACAACAGCTTTTGTTGCTGCACTCGCATTTGCCCTTGTTGGCTGCGGCGGAAATAGCAGTGACTCAAGCGAAGGTAGCTCTAGCTCTTCCGAGCTGCGTTTCGTAACGGGCGGCGAATCCGGTACGTACTATGCGTATGGCACCGTACTTGCTCAATATGCTACTAATAACGCAGGTGTTTCTGTAAATGCGCTTTCTAGTGAAGGTTCAAAGGCTAACATCGAAGCTCTTCAGAACAACGAAGCTGAGCTTGCTTTCTGCCAGTCCGACGTAACCACCTACGCTTATGAAGGTACCAGCCTTTTTGAGGGTGCTCCTTATCAGGATTTCTCTGTTGTAGCAGCACTTTATGGCGAACAAGTACAAATTGTTACCTGCGATCCTAACATTAAGACTGTTGCGGACTTGAAGGGTAAGACCGTTTCTATTGGCGCAGCTAACTCTGGTGTTTACTTCAACGCAGTAGATATCCTTGGTGCTTATGGCATGACCGAAGAAGACATTAATCCGGTATATCAAAACTTTGCTGACTCTGCCGATTCTTTGAAGAACGACAAGATTGATGCCGCTTTCATCACGGCCGGTGCTCCTACCACTGCAATTTCTGACCTCTCCACCTCTAAGCAGGCTTACTTGGTATCCATGGATGATGAACACATTGCAGCTCTTCAGGAAGTCTCTCCTTACTATGCTGAATCCATCATTCCTGCAGGTACCTACAATGGTCAGGAAGAGGACTGCACCACTGTCGCAGTTTTGGCAGTAATTCTTGCTAACGACTCCGTTGATCAGGATGCGGTATACAACTTCACTAAGTCCATCTTTGATGGCGCTGAAAATCAACCTGATGCTCATGCAAAATATTCCGAATTAAGCCTTGAGGAAGCAACCTCTATTACTTCTGTTCCTTACGCTTCTGGTGCTGCTAAGTACTATGAAGAGCAGGGTATCGAGGTACCTACAAAATAAACCATACAAGTAATCAATCTTTTTGATACTTACCTTCACATCAGGGCTGACGCAATGTATTTTGCATCAGCCCTGATAGGCTTTTCGCCCTAAAAGGATCATCATCAAGGAGACTACGTGAGTATATTTAAAAAGAAAGAAAAGGTTACAGAGTCTGACGTAACCGCTTCGGCATCAGGAAATGAAGAAGTTGATGCTGAAGCCATTATGCGTAAATACGACAAAGAATCTAACACCCGTATCTGGGAAGGCGCTCCCAAAATTGTTATCACTGGTGTTATGGTTGCTTTTTCTGTTTACTGTATATGCATGACGCTGTTTAGTTTAGAGCAGGCAGAAACACGTCTTGCACGTTTTGTTGCCGGGATTATCATTATTGGTTATTTGATGTATCCTGCCAGCAAAACGGATGCTCGAGTAAATCATATTTCTTGGTACGACATTGTTTTGATGATTGCAGGTGCAGGTGCCTTCTTGTACTACTCTTTCAATACAGTTGACATCCTTATGATGGGTACCCGTATTGGCACCCTTGAAGTGGTTCTTGGTATTGTAGGCATTCTAGTACTCGTAGAACTCTGCCGCCGTTGTGTCGGTATTCCAATTATCATCGTTGTTGGTTGCTTGCTTATTTATGCACTATATTGGCAATTCAGCTACAACGGCGACGCTTATCGTACATTGTCAAACATCATCCAAAAACTGTTCTACACCACAAGCGGCGTTATTGGTACACCAACTAACGTATGCTATACCTACATTGTTCTGTTTATTATTTTTGGTGCATTTTTGGAACGAACCGGCATTGCAAACTTCTTCATTTCGTTTGCAAACCGAATTGCAGGCTGGTCCGCTGGCGGTCCTGCAAAAGTAGCAGTTATCTCATCTGCACTATGCGGTATGGTTTCTGGTTCTTCTGTAGGCAATACCGTAACAACTGGTTCAGTAACTATTCCAATGATGAAAAAAACAGGATATCGTCCTGAATTCGCCGGTGCTGTTGAAGCAGCTTCTTCAACCGGTGGACAAATCATGCCTCCTATCATGGGTGCCGCAGCATTCTTGATGGCAGAATACATGGGTATTCCTTATATTCAAGTTGCTACCATCGCTATCATTCCTGCTATCCTTTACTTCACTGGTATTTTCTGGACCGTCCACTTGGAAGCCAAGAAGCGAGGCTTAAAGGGCATCCCTATCAAAGATCTTCCCTCTTGGATTTATCTTTTAAAAAACTGCTATCTAATTATTCCCCTGGTTTTATTGGTATGGATTGTGTCTGCTGGCATTTACACCATGGCTATGTCAGCTGCTATTTCCATTCTTGCCGCTTTGGTAATTGGTTTTATCCACTTTTTCTTAACCAACTGGCAAGAACGTACTGAAGAAGATACTTTAGGAAGCGTTCTTTATGAAACTTGCCGTTCATCACTATTAAGCATGCTTGATGCGCTTGCCGCAGGTGCACGTAACAGTATTGCTGTTGGTGTTGCTTGCGCGCTTGCGGGTTTGATTGCTGGTTGCATTACCTTTACTGGCCTCGCCTCTACCATTATCAACGTTATCGTTCTTGCAGCAGGCGATTACCTTATCATCGGCCTTGTACTTACCATGTTGTGCTGCATTGTTTTAGGCATGGGCGTTCCTACTACAGCAAATTATTGCATCATGGCAGCAACCTGTGCCCCAATTCTTATCCAGCTCGGCATTCCACTGGTATGCGCTCACTTCTTCGTATTCTACTTTGGCATTCTAGCGGACATTACTCCGCCAGTTGCGCTGGCAGCGTACGCTGGAAGTGCTATCGCGAAATCACGTCCTATGCGCACTGCCTTTAATGCGACAAGATTAGGTATTGCAGCCTATATTACTCCCTATGTTTTTGCATTCTTCCCAGCAATGATCATGCAAGGAGGCACCGAGCTTCCCATCTGGCTTGTTATTTTAAATACAGCTATGGCAGCATGCGGCTTATATAGCGTCGCTGCGGGCTTACAGGGCTATCTTTTCGAAAAAATTAACCCTATATTCCGCATAATTGCAGTTGTTGCCGGTGTTGTTATCATGATTCCTGTTGGGTCAGTTGATGAACTGTACACTATCGTAATCAATGTTATTGGTTTTGCAGTTGTTGCTGCAATTACGTTAATACAGCGAGCGATTGGGAAAAAGACAAATCCTAATGGCACCAATACCCCCGGAGGAAGCAACGATAATTCTGGTTCACCAGAATCCCCTGCAACTCAAAATGCCTAAACATAATCTCAGCTCAAGGCTATCATGCAAAAAGCATGATAGCCTTGATGGACGCATTTATCATTTATCGTCGTAAAGGATAACGCATGAGCGATACTAAAACCATTTGGGTAACAGGCTCAAAGGGCTTTATTGGCGGAGAGCTAGTAAGGCGTCTTCAAACCTACGAAAACTATCGTGTTGTAGGTACCGATACTGAATTAAGCGTAACAAACGCAGAACGTCTTCAAGCGTTCGCTCTTGAGCTAAAACCAGATATTATTATTAATGCTGCCGGCATTTCACGTGGAGCAACCGGTATTAGCAATCGCATCAAAGCATACGAAACAAACGCTCTTGGCGCTATGAATGTAGCTATTGCAGCGAATGCGGTTGGTGCATATATGGTTCAAATTTCTACAGATGACGTATACCCGCAACGCATGGCAGAACCTGCAAATGAATTTGATACTCCACATCCTGAAACACCCTACGGCAAGTCAAAGCGCGCAGGTGAAGTTATGGTTCGCGATGCAGCTCCCGACAACAGTCTTATTGTTCGTTCTTCATGGGTATACAGTATCCATGGTGGATTGATTAAAGAGGTTTTTGACAGTATAAAAGCAGGTAAGCCTTTTGACGCTCGCACTGATCAGTATGCATCCCCTACCTCAATTGCTACCTATACCACTTTCCTCAATAAAGCAATTGAAAAACAACCTACTGGTGTCCTGCACGTCACAAGCCGTGGGGTAACCAATCGTTATGATTTCTTGTCTAAAGTACTAACAACTTGCGGCTATGAACCTCATGAGTACCTTACTCCAAAAAGTGACTTAGTTACCTCAGAACAGGTACTATTGGAAAGCTTAATGCTGGAAATGTATGGTGCCGAGCTTCCAACCTGGGAAGAAGATGTAGACCAATATTTCACCGAACTTAAACTTGCGCATAAGTCTAAAGAACCGCAAAAGCAAGATTAAATAAAACTAAGCTTGCGAATGACTTACAAATTAGCAATTTAAGTAATTACAAGAGGCGGCATTTTTGCCGCTTCTTTTTTATAAGACCTTAGGAGTTTGTTACTCATAGAAAAAGGCCACAAGCTAAAACTAACCTGTGACCTACTGGTTTAAATGGTGGGCCCACCCAGATTCGAACTGAGAACCAAAGGATTATGAGTCCCCTGCTCCACCATTGAGCTATGGGCCCGTTAAGTGCGAAAACTATTGTACCTTATTTCTTACAAACTTATAAAAATTCATAAATCAGACGTGTACGAGTCTACCGCAAGAATTACATATAGTTAAGTATTGCCTCAAGGGCTCAGCGCTGACTCAATTCATTTAGTACAATAATAATAACAACACATCATAAACATGCATACATTCTAGTAAACCATATGCATTGCTTCACGAACTTCATTCAAGGTAGTATTCGCAATCTCATTTGCGCGGCGATTGCCTTCATGAAGAACTTCTAACACATAATCCTTTTTGCCTTCCAGTTCACGACGACGTTCACGAATCGGAGCTAAATATGTATTAACGCTTTCGGTTACATACTTCTTCAACGCGCCTGCGCCATCATTGCCAATTTCTTCAGCAATTTCAACTTCGCTACGGCCAGTGCATAAGGCTGCAGTAGTAAGTAACGCTGACACCCCAGGACGACCTTCTTTGTCATAAGTAATCATACGCTCAGAGTCAGTTTTAGACTTCTTAATGAGCTTGGCAGTCTCTTCTTCTGTAAACGACAAACTAATAGCATTGCCATAGCTCTTAGACATCTTGCGTCCGTCCAAACCAGGAATTTCAGGAGTTTCATCGTTGAGAAGGCCTTCAGGCTCTGGGAAAACAGGAGCATAACGCTCATTAAAACGACGAGCAATTTGACGCGTTACTTCAATATGGGGAAGCTGATCCTTGCCAACCGGCACAATATTGCCCTTGCAGAATAAAATATCGCATGCCTGATGAACAGGATAAGTAAGCAACAACCCCGTCAAAGCATGCCCCGATGCTTCCATTTCTGCTTTCACAGTAGGATTACGATGCAATTCTGATTCAGTAACAAGAGAAAGGAAAGGCAGCATAAGCTGGTTGAGAGCAGGTACCGCAGAATGAGTAAAAATCATTGTTTTCTCAGGGTCAATACCGCAAGCAAGATAATCAATAACCATGTTGTACACATTGTCTTGAATGTGCTCAGTAGTATCACGGTCGGTAATTACCTGGTAGTCGGCAATAATAATATTGGTGGCAATGCCTTTATTTTGCAGCGCTACGCGTTCCTTAATAGTGCCAAAATAATGACCCAAATGAAGACGTCCTGTGGGACGATCACCCGTAAGCATGAGGTATTTTTCAGGATGCTTATCTAAATCTGCACGAATTTCATCACTACGATGAAGACTTGCCTCAAAACTATCTGTGCTCATTACACCAGTAGCCTCTCTGTTATTGAAGTTCATTAAAGAAATGAGCGTCACGATCAGTCAAAATTACCATAAACAAAAGCTTTACAGTAATTACTTACAAATGGACGCACTTGTTCAAGTATACCATCGTCTGTTCAAGATACTCTTATACGCATAGGCAACACTACGGTATATCTTCACTGATTTAAGGATTTTTCTTACCTATTTCGGATATGCTGTTGAGAAAGCCCATGAGCAAAACAAACCCTGTCCGCCCCAAATATGAAAGGCGTACACCATACAAAATACGTTCTGTAAATATCCTCTTTGGGAATGTAGTGAAACTCTTATTAATGTAGCGCAGGGCAAACAACCTGCAGAATTAGTTATCAAAAACGCAAACATAAGCCTGCTTTTAATTTCAACCAAAAGCAACCAAACAAAAGAAAGGAAATAACGGATATTATAAACAGCGAAGACGAACCGAATAAGTAACCAACATGAATTAAATCCCTACCAGAAAAATACTTTTAAACTTTTTGAAAAATACCTGTTGCATTGATTCGCAGATTGCCTATAATAGTTAATCGCGTCAGAGCTGATGTAACAAATTCCTCGGTAGCTCAATGGCAGAGCATCCGGCTGTTAACCGGAGGGTTGTAGGT
>USPD01000025.1 GCA_900556585.1 uncultured Eggerthella sp. | reverse complement strand
ATAAGAAAATTGCTCCTGGATAATCCCAGGAGCAATATAGGGTTATAGGAAAAAAGGGGCCTCGGACTATTTTCTGTACATTTTAGCCAACATTTCACGGTGTCTCTTGATGGTTATACCACCGAGAGACACCTTTATTCTTTGATTGTTGTAAAAATCTAAATAGTCGTTGATCGCTTGCTCTAGTTCTTTAGAACTGCTCCATTTTCTTCCGTAGTACATTTCCGCTTTCATCCGACCAAAGAATCCCTCGCATGCTGCATTATCACCACTGTTGCCTTTGCGTGACATGGACCTGATAATGCCTTTCCCGTTAAGTGTTTCTATCCATCGTCCTCCTCGATAATGTCCTCCACGGTCGGTATGAATAGTTAACGTATGCGGATTGTCTTTACTTTTTATATTTCTTTTCTCTTGGTCGGTAAGGGTATTAAGCGCTCTATTAAGCATAGACTCTACCAGTTGGTAGTCAGGATGTTTTGATGTTTGCCAGGAAACAACCTTGCCATCAAAGCAATCAATCATAGGGCTTAGATAGATTTTTGAGTCAGGAGCGGCAAACTCACTGATGTCTGTAAGCCATAACGTATTAGGTCTTTTGGCGTGAAAATTTCTTTGAACACAATCTTTTGCTGCAGGGGTAATTTCTCCGATATAGCTTATAAACTTTTTTCTACGCGTTGCATAGTAGACCTTTATATGTTCTTCCTTCATGAGCCTACGTACTACTTTTTCAGAGATGAAAACACCTCTTTGTCTAAGAGCAATCCATATGCGAGGAGAACCGTATGTCTGGCTGCTCATCTGCGATATTTCATGAATTAGCGGTCTGATTTCTTCATATTTATCAGGTTGTTTACTTGCCCATAGAGCGTAATAGTACGAGCTAGGCTTAAGATCTAAAACCTCAAATAAAAGCGCTAAAGGGAGTCTATTTCTAAGATTGTTTGCTATCTGTGTCTTGTGTTTGGCTGACAGTTTTTCTGGGATGCCGCCCGGTAATTTTTTTGAAAGCTTAAGCTCCTCTTCAAGCACTGCCTTTTCAGCTAGTAATTTAGCTGCAAGATCTTTTAACTCATCAACGTCATCAGGTAAGGCTTGCTTAAGCTGAGCTTTTGTTTTGTATACGCCCTCAGAAATTCGTTCTTGTTTAGTCATAAGGCCTCTCACCCCTTTGACTCTCCATAAGCGTATCCATTTATAAATACTAGGATAACTGACGATGGAAAGATCTTGGGCGATATCGCGAATATCTTCTCCTTGGATAGATCTATTGACTGCCTCAAGTTTCAGCGTCCAGGGATAGTGCTTAGGGGTTCTGTGGGGATTGCTCGTAGGACTTTTACGAGAGCGCTTGCCTACCCAGTCGTAGAGTGTGTGTAGAGATGGGTAACCAATCACTCTAATTGTTTTTGAATAAGACTTTAATCTTTTGAATGTCTTGATAGCGTGTTTGCGCTGTTCTTCAGTATAGGTAACCTTCATTTTGGACCTCCCGTTTTACACGGAATTATGTCCGAGGCCCCTTTTTTCCTATAGCCCTAGATCTAACCTAGTCTTGCAGCAATAGCAGGATTGTAGATAAAACAAAAAAAGACGGGAAGCAAATGCTTCCCGTCTTCAATTTCAGCTAAAAGCGTAACTTAGTTAAAACGCTTAACTTAGTCCTCCCAAGTGCAAGGAGCTTCGCCAGCAATCTGACGCTGAGACTTGAAGATGGTATCAGGAATAGGCTCGCCATGATATACACCTACACCACCCTGATCTTCAATTGCTGCGATCTCTTCGTCGGTGTAGCCATAGCGTTTCATGATTTCCTTGGTGTGATAACCAACAGGCTTAGCAAGGATAACAGGAGGATCACCAGCAGAACCAAAGCGGAGAGGAGTCATAGGCAGAGCATGCTTGCCCCACTCGTCATATTCAACATAACGAAGTGAGTCGTTTACGTATGCTTCTTCATCCTTCAAGATGTCCGTGTAGCGGAACAACTTCTGAGCAGGAACCTGGTTCTCCTTGAATACATCCATCCAATAGTTGAAGTCCTTCTTTGCGAAAGACTCTTCGAGCCACTTAATAACTTCAACGTTCTTGCCAGAAGCCTTCAAGTGAGGAAGGTCGCGCGTATCTGGGTTGTCCTTCTGCTCTGGATAGCCGAAGATGTCCATCATCATTTCATAGTACTTATCATACTGAGGCATGCAGATGTAAATCCACTTGTCGTCAG
Organism: uncultured Eggerthella sp.; assembly: GCA_900556585.1. GTDB lineage: Bacteria > Actinomycetota > Coriobacteriia > Coriobacteriales > Eggerthellaceae > Anaerotardibacter. Next base: position 12,606 of record USPD01000025.1, on the reverse strand, counting down.
CAGTGCGATAGGTGTTGTTGAAAGGATTAGGAACGTTGGTACGAGACTTAGGATAGTCAGCACCGAACTGCTGAGCGCAAATTCCGATGTCGCCAGCGAAGATAGCAGCAGCATAAAGGTTGGTTACAACCTTTTCACCAACACCAGTGCGGGTGCGGTTGAACAGAGCTGCACAAATGCCGCCAGCCAACATGCATGCAGCGTTATTGTCACCAAATGCCTGAGGAGCGATTGCAGGAGATTCGCCAGCCTCACGGAAAACATTAGCTACGCCACCGCGAGCTGCCCAACATACTGCGTCGTATCCAGGGGAATCCTTTTCCTCACCAAACTCACCATAGCCACGCATCTGAGCCCAAATGAGTGCTGGGAACTCTTCGTGGATAGTTTCGTAATCAAGACCGAGCTTCTTCAAAGCTTTGTCGCGCAGATTAACAACAAAAACGTCAGCATCAGCAAGAAGCTTCTTCATAAACTTCATGCCCTCTTCGTTCTTGAGGTTGATAGCTACCAAGTCCTTGTTGGTGTTGTTAAGGTCGAACGTAGGATCTTCGAAATCGTTCTTCTCGCAACCGAAACCAGGACCCTGAGTACGCTGAGCATCACCATGGAGGGGCTCAGTTTTGATAACAGTAGCACCCATTTCGGAAAGGCAGCGTACAGCAGCAGGAGCTGCTACCCATTCGCAAAGCTCTACGACTTTAACGCCCGCAAGAGGACCAAAGCCATTGAGTTTATCTGTAGTGGACATACAGACTTTCTCCTTCCATTGTTTTTAACGATGGAACCCGCTCTGCGCTGTAACGAACTGCTTCATATTTAATAGATGCGATACCGTACAAACACTTTACGCTAAATGCAAATGTGCAGCTAAAGTGCTGGTGCCGCGAAAACACGCTAAACAAAAGCGGTTTCGGTTACTTTTGGTGCAGTCGGGCTAATTACATCACCTTTCTAGTATGACGACCACAAAAGTATGTTGGGATGGTCATTACTTGATGTTTGTCTATTTTTATGAGAAAAATACTAGCTTTTTTGAACAGAACATAAAATATTGCAAATATTTTGGGATAAAACCAGTATTTTTGACCACCGATTACCCCCAAATTCGCGCCGTTGGCCATTGGTCGGCAAGATGAACAGTATTGCATTAAACAACCCTAAGCATTTAAAAGCGGAAGTTTTCTTGTTATGCCAAATAACCCCATTTGGGGGCATTTAAAGTGGGTTTTTCGGCCTTTCGCGCCAAATAATGCGATTTGGGGGCAAGTATCCAAAGCGCTATCGGAGCTTTTGGATAAACAAAAAAAGTATTTGTTACCTCAAATTCCTGGATAGTTACAAAGCGTGTCGAGCAGTTCAAGCTTAGAACGTTCCAAGATGCCCCCAACTCACCATATTTGACACGATGAGCTCAAAATTCGATTCCAAATACACCAACGCACTATATTTAGCACTAAACCTAGGCGCATCAGACAACCCTACCTGCGTATTTGGCAGCCCTGACTATAAATTCAAAACAACCTCACCTATACATATCAGCACAAAGCAAAAGGCGAATTGTTGCGCGCTGGAATCCTAAAGGAATCCTGAAGCATCCTTTAATAAAACTGTTTGGAAAACCATTTGAGTATCGATTACCGTTCACCTGATATTTACTACCGTTAGCCCGACAAGGCGCTAAGGTGAACTTAGCGCCTTTTAACAATGAATTCCCTGCTAGATTGGATTTATCAATCTGCCTAGCACGGAAAGCTTTTTATACAATAAAAAGCAGGCTTTTTTCGCGACAAGACACATGGCGAAGTCGGCATCCTGTCGCAAGAAGCTACTAACCGAAACACTGTAGCATCGAGCCCATTTGTAGTACGAGCTTATTGGTTCACGTGTGGCTTATGACTAAGGCCGCAAGCACAGGCGAGTCAAGCTCAACTGAACATAAGCCCAACTGAGCCAAGCTTAATTAGTGTAACGGGAGTCGGGACTGGGTCAGGGCTATATCACAGTACTGACCACCCGCGCCTATAAACACAAGCTGAGCCCAACTACATTAATAATGCTGCAGCCATATCGTTCACATGTTAGGAGGAATGGATGAGCAAACTATCCGTGGCACCAGTCGCGCGTGACGATGCCAAGCAAAACGCTTACATGCAAGAGTTCGCTCGCCGTATTGAAGCAACACCCCCTGGAATGTGCCCCGTCGCAATGCAGCTTTCTCTGTTGCAAGCAAGCGGTTGCCAAACCTGCGGCAAGTGCACTCCCTGCCGTGAAGGTATTCCCCAACTTGAAGGAATGCTTGAATCGGTACTCGCTTTTGAAGGCACCCCCGATTTATTAACTACTATGCGCAAAAAAGCACGCGTCATTCGCGACACGGCCGACTGCGCTATTGGATGGCATGCAGCCGATGTGTTCCTGCAGGGCATGGACACCTTCGCTGCTGAATACGAAAGTCACGTGACAAAGTTCGCCTGTCAGGAAGGCATCACACAAACGGTTCCTTGCGAAACCATGTGCCCAGCACACGTTGACGTTCCTGCTTACATCGCCTTGGTTGGCGAAGGTGACTACGCAGGCGCCATCAACATGATCCGCAAGGACAACCCCTTCCCAACTGCGTGCGCTTTTGTATGCGAACATCCTTGCGAAACACGCTGCCGCCGCACACTTATTGATGCTCCTATTAATATCCGCGGCATCAAGAAGTTCGCTGTTGACAACCTGGCGGCTGACAAAGTGGCAACTCCTACTGCGGCCGAACCCACTGACAAAAAGATTGCTATCATCGGCGGCGGTCCATCTGGTTTAACCTGCGCTTACTTCAGCGCTTTGATGGGCCACGAAGTTCATGTGTTCGAAGGCCGTAAACAACTCGGTGGCATGATGCGCTACGGCATTCCTGCCTACCGCTTCCCTCGCGAACGTCTTGACGAAGACATCCGCGCCATTCTTTCCACGGGCAACATCACCGTTCATTACGAAAGCCACATAGGCACCGAAGAAATGAAGCAGATCGCTTCCGACTACGACGCCGTATATGTAGCCATTGGCGCTCAGGGAGGCAAGGGCTTGCGCATGGACGGCACCGATGCCGAAGGTGTTATGAGTGCAGTTGAATTGCTCACCAAGATCGGTGACAACGAATACCCCGATTTCACAGGCAAAAAAGTTGTTGTTATCGGTGGCGGCAACGTTGCTATGGACTGCGCTCGCACCAGTGTTCGTGCAGGCGCCGAAAGCGTAACGATTGCTTACCGTCGCCGCATCGACGACATGACCGCTCTTCGCGCAGAAATTGATTCCGCTATGCAGGAAGGCGTAGAAATGCTCACCCTGCAAGCACCTGACCATATTGAAGTAGAAAACGGCCACTGCACCGCGCTGTACACTCAGCCTCAGATGATTGGCCCTGTTCGTGGCGGACGTCCTTCGCCTCAAAAGGCTGACAAGCCTCTGCTTCGCATTGAAGCAGACATCGTGCTTATTGCGGTGGGCCAGGCAATCGAATCGGCCCCATTCGAAGAATTCGGCATGGAAGCTGATCGCACCTACTTTGAAGCTGATGAATACCTGCAGTCTATCGGTACCGCAGAAAACGTATTTGTTGGCGGCGACTGTCAAAACGGTCCCAAGACCGTAATTTTGGCAATTGGTGCGGGCAAGGTTGCTGCTCGCAATATTGATGACTACCTGGGCTTTGATCACGAACTTGACTGTGGCGTAACCGCCCCTGCCCCAAGGCCTAATAATCGCGTGGCTTGCGGACGTGTGAACATCGTTGAACGTCCTGCTCGCGAACGCAAAAATGACTTCGACGCTGTTGAAGTTGAAATGAGCTTAGAAGAAGCCCAGCAAGAATGCGGTCGCTGCTTGCGCTGCGATCACTACGGCTGCGGCGTTATGGAAGGGGGCCGAGTCCAATATGTTTAACGTAACAGTAGACGGAAAACCCGTACAAGTCGAAGAAGGCTCCACTATTCTGGATGCAGCACATGTTGCTGGAGTACATATTCCCACTTTGTGCTGGATGAAAGACTTGAACGAAATTGGTTCATGTCGCATTTGCGTTGTTGAGGCAAACGAAGGCACGGGCGCGGCTGGCGCAGGTGCCGCGGCTCTTAGCGCTGCATGCAACACTCCGGTACGCGAAGGCATGACCATTCGTACCAACACTCCCCGCGTCGTTGAAGCGCGTCGCGAAAACTTGCGCACCATCTTAGAAGGTCACCGCAGCGAATGCACCACCTGCGAACGCACGGGTACCTGCGCATTGCAGCGCACCGCTGCCGAACTTAACGTTGGTGAACTTGACTTCGACCCCGTGTTCGAATTCGAAGCATGGGACGAAACCTTCCCTCTGCAGCGCGATGCGAGCAAGTGCATCCGTTGCGGCCGTTGCGTTGTTGAATGCGCGAAGGTTCAGCACTGCAGTGTTTGGGATTTCAAAGGTCCTGCTGCATTCCGCGGAATTACCGTTCGCGATGGACTGGACATCACCGAAGCAGGCTGCGCGCTGTGCGGCCAATGTATCACGCACTGCCCAACAGGTGCTCTTACCGCGCGCAACGATATTAATAAAGTACTAAGCGCGCTGGCTGATCCTGACACCATGGCCATCGTTCAATTTGCTCCTGCAATTCGTTCTGCTTGGGGCGAAGTAATGGGCTTGTCCCACGAAGATGCAACCCCAGGCCGCATGGCAGCTGCCGCTCGCGCGCTGGGATTCGACCGCGTATTCGACACTGACTTCGCCGCTGACCTTACCATCATGGAAGAAGGCAACGAATTTATTGAGTGGTTCACTTCGGGCAAGAAGCGTCCGATGTTCACATCTTGCTGCCCTGGCTGGGTTCGTTTCGCTAAGTTGCACTACCCTCAGTTTGTAGAGCAGCTTTCTTCTAGCAAATCGCCTCATCAGATGATGGGCGCAGTGGTAAAGAACACCCTGAAAGAGCCAATGGAGGCAGCGGGCAAGAAGCGCCTGTTCGTGGTATCTGTTATGCCATGCGTTGCTAAGAAATATGAGTGCGACGTACCTCAGCTTTCCACTGAAGGCGGCGCTGATGTTGATGCGGTTTTGACTACGCGTGAATTCAACAACATGCTTCGTATGTTTAATGTGGATTGCGCAAACTTGGAAGAAATCGAATTCGATAATCCGCTGGGTACTTCCACTGGTGCGGGCACTATTTTTGGTCGCACGGGCGGCGTTATGGAAGCAGCTCTTCGTACCGCAGCGTTTATCTTGACGGGCAAGAATCCCGACTTTGCAACGTGCGACACCACCGAGGCAACGCCTGAGCGTCCTTGGACTGACAAGACTTTAGAAATTGCTGATCTGACCATCCGCATTGCGGTGGCAAGCGGGTTGGAGAACACTGCCAAGCTGCTAGATGCGCTTGAGGCAGGCACAGCCGAATACGACTTCGTCGAAATCATGGCATGTCCTGGTGGCTGCGTTGGTGGCGGCGGACAGCCTATCGAATTCAACGCCGAAAAGGCTGCTGAGCGTGCTCGCATTTTGAATAGGCTCGACTCGAACGACACCTTGCGCTTCTCGCATGAAAACCCTGATATCCAGAAGCTGTATGCTGACTGGATTGGCAAGCCTTTGTCCGAAACAGCCGAAGAATGGCTGCACACCGAACAAGCTGCATGGGATATTTAAATGCGCGAGCGGCTCGTTCGTTCGCACTAGACTGCGAAATACGGCTCGCTTGAGCTAGACAGCAAATGCGGCCCATTCGTACTAGATAGCGAAGCGTACGCAATCAATGACGTTGGTGCGAAATTCACACAAAAGTAACCGGCCTATAACGATTGACAAAGCGTTTACGTATTAGAAATACCGGTGGGATACCTTTCGGGTATCTCGCCGGTTTAACTTTCGGGAGAAAAGTAGGAGGCGCGCTGCGCAGTACGCTGCACTGCAAGTCACATTCGTCATTCGTCAAACATTCAGCGTAAGCAGTGTATGTATAGTGAGCCGTGCACATATAGACTACGAAACCACGGAATTCTATATGAGAGGCGCACTTCCCTCTGACTTGAAAGATTATGTATTTGTATGACAAACATGAGTGAACATACCGTAAGCTCAAGCGTTCGCAACGTGCACGATGCGAACGGCGATACTGCTGCGCATAGTTCAAGCAGCGCCGCCGCCCGCCCTACATGCACAACTGCCAAGCAGCTTACACACAAGCTCATGCAAACTCATCATCTTTCAGTAGATGAATATGAAGCACTCATAACGTTTTTCGCAGGAGAAAACCTTCGCGGTAGCACCGCCCAGCATCTAGCCGATACCCTGGCCACAGAAGCTCGCCGAATTCGCGAAGAGCTATACGGCACCGACGTATATATTCGCGGGCTAATCGAAATTTCCAACTATTGCAAAAACGACTGCCTATACTGCGGCATTCGCAAAAGCAATACCGAATGCGAGCGCTATCGCCTAACCGAACAAGACATTCTTAATTGTGCAGATGAAGGCTACACACTGGGTTTTCGCACCTTTGTTTTGCAAGGCGGTGAAGATCCTTACTTCACCGATGAACGCTTAGTTCGCCTGCTTTCTGCGCTAAAATCCGCTCACCCTGATTGCGCCATTACACTTTCACTGGGTGAACGCAGCCGCGAAAGCTACCAAGCATTATTCAATGCTGGTGCAGATCGCTACCTGCTTCGCCATGAAACCGTGTGTGAGCCGCTCTACGCCAAGTTGCATCCGGCTACTATGAGCATGCAGCACCGCTTGCAGTGCTTGCAGGATTTGCGTGAAATTGGCTATGCCGTTGGCTGCGGATTTATGGTTGGTGCCCCATTTCAGACTGCGCGTGATTTAGCACACGACTTAGCTTTCATTGAATCGTTTCAACCTGAAATGGTGGGTATTGGACCTTTCATTCCCCATCATGCCACTCCATTTCGTCAAGAACCCGCAGGCAGCGTTGAGCTAACATGCTTTTTGCTTTCAATTATTCGCTTGATAAGCCCCTCCGTACTGCTTCCCGCAACAACGGCACTTGGTTCGCTTCGCCCCGAAGGACGTCTGTTAGGAATACTCGCAGGCGCAAACGTGGTAATGCCCAATCTTTCGCCGCTTGCCGTTCGAAAAAAGTACGAATTATATAACAATAAAGCTCATACCGGCACCGAGGCAGCCGAACATCTTAGCCTCCTTGACGCCGATATGAACGCGATCGGCTACCATGTGGTGGTCAGTCGCGGAGACCCGAAAGGAAGATAAATGGCGTCTTTCCCCTACAACCCAAAGTCTTTATGTGCCGATGAATTCATCAACCATGATGAGATTTTAGAAACACTTGCTTACGCGGACGCTCATGCAAATGATCTGAATTTGTGCCGTTCTATTTTAGACAAAGCACGCGGCAATTTGCATCCATCAAATGACCATGGAGCTATCATTACCCATCGCGAAGCATCTGTTTTGCTGGCTTGCGAAGATCCGCAGATTAACGAAGAAATAAGGCAGTTAGCTCACGATATCAAACAGGCTTACTACGGTAACCGCATTGTGTTGTTCGCCCCACTGTATCTGTCAAATTACTGCGTAAATGGATGTCTGTATTGCCCCTACCATGCAAAGAACCGCGAAATCCCGCGTCGTAAGCTTACTCAAGACGAAATTCGCGCAGAAGTTATTGCACTGCAGGATATGGGGCATAAGCGCCTAGCAATTGAAGCCGGTGAAGACCCAAAACACAATCCTATCGAATATATTCTGGAAAGCATGCACACCATTTATTCCATCAAGCACAAAAATGGTGCTATTAGACGCGTTAATGTGAATATTGCCGCCACAACAGTGGATGAATATCGCATGCTCAAGGAAGCAGAAATTGGCACGTACATTCTATTTCAAGAAACATACCATAAAGAAAGCTACAAACATTTACATCCAACAGGACCTAAAAGTGACTACAACTGGCACACCGAGGCAATGGATCGTGCCATGGAAGGCGGCATAGACGATGTTGGTCTGGGTGTATTGTTTGGCTTAGAAGGCTATCGTTACGAATTCGCTGGATTACTTATGCACGCTGAACATTTAGAAGCTGTACATGGCGTTGGTCCCCACACTATCAGTGTTCCGCGTGTGAAACCCGCAATGGATATTAACCCTGACGAATTTGACAATGGTATCCCTGATGAAATCTTTGAAAAGATAATCGCACTTATTCGCATTTCAGTTCCTTATACAGGCATGATTATTTCTACACGTGAGAGCCAGACGGTTCGTGAACATGCGTTACAGTATGGTATTTCACAAATTAGTGGTGGCTCACGTACATCAGTTGGTGGCTACGTCGACGATGTTCGTCCTCACGATACCGAACAGTTCGATGTCTCTGATCAGCGTACTTTAGATGAAGTCATTAGCTGGCTTTTGGACAATAAACACATCCCTAGCTTCTGTACGGCATGCTATCGTGCTGGTCGTACGGGTGATAGGTTTATGTCATTTTGCAAAAATGGCGAGATTTTAAATTTCTGTCATCCAAATGCACTTATCACGTTGGCGGAGTATTTGACCGACTACGCCTCGGACGAAACACGCGCAAAGGGCATGAACATTATCGAACAGGAATTAACCAAGGTTCAGAATCCGAAGACGAAGAAGCTTGCCGAAGAATATATTCGTAACATCGTCAACGGTACTGGTCGCGATTATAGATTCTAGGACACGACACTGGTGGCTCACTTGCGACGATACGCACATTTACAAGCGTACCGTCGCAATTTCACAACAGTACACAATAATCTACAAACAAGCTATCGTTCCGATCCCTTCAACCATCCACATTAGGAGATTCACATGAGCTTGAACGCAACCCCCTCATCCGAACGTCTTCACATTGGATTTTTTGGCATTCGCAATGCTGGTAAATCCAGCGTAGTTAACGCAATTACCAATCAAGATTTATCTATTGTTTCTGCAACAAAAGGCACCACAACCGACCCTGTAAAAAAAGCAATGGAGCTTTTACCCCTAGGTCCCGTAGTGGTAATTGATACGCCTGGCATCGACGACGAAGGCGCTCTAGGAGCCCAACGTGTTGAAAAAGCAAAAAAAGCCTTACGCACGTGCGATTGTGCGGTATTGGTGGTAGATGCCACATATGGAATCCAGCCTGCCGATGCAGATTTGATTGAGGCGTTCAAGCAACGTGAAATTCCTTATGTTGTCGCATTCAATAAAGCAGATGCCCTGAGCGAAAATGAACGTACTAACTTTTTAGTAAGTAGTCCTGAAAGCACTCACTCACTCGAGAAGAGAGCGCACACTTCTGCGAATGTCACTCGCCCACTCGCAGAAAACGAAATTCTCATTAGTGCTCAAATGGGCAGCGGTATCTACGAACTCAAGAATCTTATTGGCGCTTGCGCAAAACAAGCCGAATCGAACAAACGCCTTGTAGCTGACCTGCTTGATGAAAATGACTTGATTATTTTAGTAATTCCAATCGACAGTTCTGCACCTAAAGGTCGTATTATTTTGCCGCAGCAGATGGTTATGCGCGATGCACTTGACTGCAATGCTATTTGCCTTGCTTGCCAGCCAGAAAACTTAACTGCAACACTCGAAGCATGCGCACAAAAGCCAAAATTAGTCGTAACTGACTCCCAAGCTTTTGAACAAGTCAATGAACTTACACCCACGGACTTGCAACTCACCTCTTTTTCTATCCTTATGGCGCGCTATAAAGGCAATCTAGAAGACTATGCTGCTGGTGCTGCAAAACTACGCACGCTTACGAATGACAGTCATGTATTGATTGCCGAGGGATGTACCCACCATCGTCAATGCGATGATATCGGTACGGTAAAGATCCCTAATTGGATCCGCGCGTTTACAGGCGCACAACCAAAATTCGATTTTACCTCTGGTGGCGGCTTCCCCGATTCACTTGATGGATATGACCTGGTGATTCATTGTGGCGCTTGCATGCTTAACGACCGAGAAGTTCGATACCGTGTTGCAAGCTGTCGTACAGCAGGTGTGCCTATTGTGAACTACGGAATCGCCATTGCTGAAATGCATGGTATTTTGCGACGCAGCTTGATACCTTTCCCCAAGGCAGCTAAAGCTTTCGAAGGGAGTTTTTAGACATAATCTTACCAAGTTAAAATATTATTTCAGGGAAAGAGTAATTACCCATAAAAGAGATGAAGTCGCTTACTAATTTCGGATGAGGTTCCTTACGACTCATGAGGTACACCTTATGGAAGTCCTTCGGCACTCCTTCAATGGGTAAACACACTACATCATCAAACGATTTAACCAAAAACGAATACACCAAAAGCGAAACATTATTCGGATCGGTTGACACAAATGAAGAAAGGGTAATCTCGTCATCGAAGCCACGAACTAGCTGAAACTCATCCTCATGATTCGCAAATAAATCAGCCAATCCCCCAGTCACTGAAGAGTCCTTACCATATGTAAGCAGACGATGCCCCTTTAAATCATCCAGAGTAACCGAATGCTTGCTCGCTAACGGATGAGCCTTATTGACGCAAACCACCAGCGGCTGATGCCACACCCGTTGCATATTAAGGCCATCCGATTCTTTTGTACGCGCCGCAAATGCAACATCAATCTTTCCCGCCTTGAGTTGACGCGCCAACTCACCTGAATACGCTTGCTTCATATGAATGAGAGGACGTTTTTCATAACGCAATACGAACGTGCTTACTGCCTGAGACCAGAATTGGCCTTTCATTGAGTACACCGTGCCTAATCGCATGGTATTTTCACTGATAGCAACCGATTGTTCCGCCAAACGAATACCCTCGTCGTAAGTCTCCAAAGCACGGGTCACGTATTCTAGATAGATTTTTCCCTGCGTAGTTAATTCTATTCGCGAAGCCACACCTTCTGAACGATTAAACAAGGTAAAGCCAAGCTCCTGCTCCATGCGCTTAATGGCGGTTGACAAGGTTGGCTGCGCAATGAATAAATCCTTCGCTGCTTTTGTGTAGCTCATTACGGAAGCAAGATGTTTAAAATATCTCAGGTGAACAAGCTTCATTAACTACTCGTTTCTAATTAATCACTTTCCAGACAATAAGACTATTTCAGCAGATACTAATCGCTTGCCAAATTTACACAAACTACGCATCATGCAAGCATACGCCGCTTTCACGTAAAATAATGATTTATGATTTGAATAATTTATATCTTGTCCAATAGATTTTTAATATAACAGAACATAAGCTACAACGAATTGCAACTCCTCAAATGCGCACGTTACAAGGAGGAATGGGTAAGATAATGAAAAGTTTTAGTTAAGACGCCTATTAGACATTGTATTACCTCCAAATTTTCGGGGTAATATTCATGGAGATATATCGCTCCTGCATAAACAGGAAGAGTTTCCTTGATGATTTCGCTATACTGGGACTATTCGTCTTCTAAAACTTTTAGCTTTTATAAAACTTGCTACCAACATGTCGCTTGTAGACAAATTGCTTTTAGATGAACCGCTACTGGATAATTTGCTTACAGGCAGTGTAGTAACATCAAGATTCAAAGGATAGGTATGAAGTTCCGTTTACGTCCCCATTCTAAAGATCAATCTAAGGCTCTCAATCCTGAGCCCACGCCAGAGAAAAAACCGCTTTACATTCACTATGACAAGGAAGGCAACCGTATTGGTGACGACGGTTATCCGATGACTCCTTGCCGTAATCGTCTTCATCAAACGCTTAATGTTATTTTTGTTTGGGCCATCATCTGCGCTGTTGCTGGCGCTGGTTGTGCAATTTTAGCCTATGCTCAAGGTCAGCAATTTGGCGGTTTCGAAGGTGACTTTTCAACTTTCGACTTAGTAGTGTACGGCGGTAACATGATTAATGGTTATTCTGTTGCTACACTTATGCGTATCGAAGCAGTCCTTCTTATTTTCACAGGTATTTTTGGTACTGCTATTAACATTCAAGGTTTTCATTGGCTCTATGACAAAAAAACTCCTACATTCTTAATTGTTGTAATGTGCTTGGTAGGCATCGTTGGAATTATTTACGAAGGTTTACTTCTTTCCACTGTTGGCATCCCTGATCCAGCAAGTATTATCACTATTGTTTTGCTTATTCTTATTGCGGTATTTATGAAGCAAGTTTCTGACGAAAAACCAACCTTACGCAAGGCAAAAGTAGCCCGTACTGAAGTAAAGAAATAGTAAGAAGCACAAATACTTATAAAGAATTAAACTTAGAGCAGGTCAAAACCTAAGATAGTTAGTATTGCTATTTTCTTTTAGTAAAAGAGACCTCTATAGAATAAAATATAAGCCCCGTATGTGGAATAACTGCGGGGCTTATTTGTTATGCCAAACATATAAATCCACAAGCATAAATTACTATATACGTGGCTCTTGGAACAATATTTTTCTGGACGAACTCTTGTACTCGAGACAAGAAATCCATTACTACTACATTAGCTAAAAAATAGAAACGACCTTAAAAATTGGATACCACAGCATTCTGTCGTGGTATCCAATTTTACTTTAACTTAATTCTGCACGAATTTCTTTAATGGGAATTTCCACACCAAAACGAATCTTATCTGCCACA
>USPD01000024.1 GCA_900556585.1 uncultured Eggerthella sp. | reverse complement strand
CTCAAGAACATGCTAATAGTCTTTCCGGGACGATTGATATAGGCACAATTTTTACGGTTCAATCAGATTATTTGCCAACACTTTTGCGTACGTATCGCACGATTTATGGTACGCAAGTGGATGTTCGCCTTTATCAAGGGCTAACGCAAGGTCTTTTAGACAGATTAGAGGACGGAACATACGATATCGTTATTTGTGCGTATGTTGAAGGATTGCCTGATATCGAATTTATTCCAGTGCTGGCACAAGATTTTGTTGCGGTAGTGCATAAGGATAATCCGCTCGCAAACAAGGATTGCATTGGTCTTGCTGAAATGCGGAAATCAGAAATTGTTACGTATAGGCCTGATACTTCGATTGGTAGCGAAGTAAAAGGACTTATTGAAAAATTCGATTTAAGTATTAAACAATGGTGCGATGATGAGATCACTCTTGGTGGCGAAGTTTCAGTAAATCCTGATTTGCTAGGAATATCTTTAGATACTCTTGGGTTAGCTCCATTTCCAGAGCTTATTCGTATTCCTTTTGCTGATAATGCGGGCAAGGGAGCGCATCAAATATATCTTGCTTATCGAAAGAATGCTCATAAAACGCGAGCTGTAGAAAATATGATTGCTTTAGCTGAACACATGCAATGGGATGGTAAGCAAGGTAAGGTTGATGAATCGTTTCTAAAAAATGGTGACTAATTAGTTGATTAAGGGAGAGGGTAATGGGAAAGCGCATTTTGGAAGTAATTCCTTATGTAGTCTTTCTCGTTGTGCTCTTTTTTGTTGAATATAATCTTTTTGGCGTTGAAGATGCTTTGTTGGGCATTGTTTTTCAGTCGTTTGCAAAAACAATGGTGGAAACCTTAGGGCTTTCGTTTGCTAACTATCTAAAGCATGCATTTTTATTTTTCTTGATGAGCCTTTGTGCTTCTATTGCTGGTTTGCATCCTGTGTTGTTGGTGGTAGGTAGCGCTGTATATATGTTTGGCATTACGCTTCTTAATTCGGATCCTTACTTACCACGCAACTTCTTTATGCTAGGGATGGGCTTTCTTTTACTTGAAATCTATCCAATTGGGGTCAAAGAAATACCTATAAGACTCGGTGCTACTATCTTTGCTATAGCGTGCACAACGGCATTTATTTATGCTATGAAAGCAGTTAAAAAAGATAGTGCGATCGCTCGTGATCGTAGGTTTATTATGCGTGCTTTTGATGATATAGGCTTTCAGCTGATTGATCTATCTCATGGAAATACGGCAGATATTGATTCGCATCGCGTTTATAGAATTGCTCAGGAATATTGTAATACCGAATATGGAGCAACGTTTAGACAAGGCGGTTTGCTAAGCGGTAGGCAACGTTATACGTTTTCGCTTCTTGTATGCGCAGAACAAGTTGCCGATATGATTCAAGCAGCTTCTCGTAATGTACGAACCATGGATGAGAAAGAGCAAACATACTTGCTTGACTTGTCGGAGGTTTTTCTAGCATTTGGCAAGGGCAGAATTCTACAGGTTCGTGCAATGATTGATACCCTAGAAAACTTCTTGGAAGTTCATTCGCTAGACAATTTGGAACACGATACGGCATGGCGCGCAACGCTCGAAGCGCTTGTACGTACGTTGAGAGAAAGTTCATTATCGAGAGATGATTCAACACCGCTGTGGAAAGGCTTGAAGTATCGGGCACGATTTATTTTTGATAATTTCTCTCATAAGAATCCGCAAGTTAGATTCGCAATTCAGCTTTCAGTAATTGTAGGAGTGGGTTTCTTGATTTCTGAAGTTATGAGTGCTCATTTTGATACTCGCTTTGGGGTGTGGATTCCTCTCACTTCGTTTTTAATGTTGAATACCTATCGTGACGAAACAATAAAAATGATGGGCAGTCAAACGCTAGGCATGTTTATCGGTATCGCTATTTTTGTGGGTGCCATCCACTTTATTCCGATAGAAATACGTTTGCTTTGTGTGCTGGTTTTAGGGTATACCGTTATTCTTTTGAACTTTGGCCCGGCAGTATCTATGGCTGCAGGTACACAGCTTGCGTTGACGGCGTTATATTCAACCATGTCATTAGGGGATACGCTGTTTATTAGACTTTTGTTCGTTCTGTGCGGAACCTTGCTCGTTCTGACTATTATTTTTGTTTTATTGCAAGCTCGTCGTAACCTGACAATTTCTCATAAGGTTCAGGAAATGGAACGAGTAGATGAGCGTTTGTTATTGCAAATTCGTCGTGACATTAATCGGGGAAAAGCAGTAAATGATCGTACCTTGCAATTATTGTATTACTTGCATATGAATGCATATATGTTAAATAACTTGTCGAAGCGTACCGACAAGATTATTGCTGGAGAGCTTCATCATTTAAGTGAAGCAAACTTTCATTTTGCAATGGATGCCGGCCATGCGGTGGTGTTCTTGAACTCCGATATTAAAAATGAACGTTTTGAGCACCTGGATGGAACGACGGAGAAATTGCGTATCAAGATTGATGACATGCCTGTAGACGAAGTGCAGTCGCATGCTGAAGAACAATAATTGCGGCGCAATGATCCTTGCAAACTCCCACTTCCCAGATAAGCTTCGCGCTTTTCTGTGCTTCAATGCTGCAAAATGCGCAGCAAAATAGGACGCGACAGTACGTTGTCTCATCCCGGAGATGTTTGATCGCTTATCAGGGGTTGCGCTTTTACGGTAGTATTTCAGCGTGGCGTTTCGAATTATCTGGGAAGTGGGAGTTTACGAGGTATTTATGGGCTATTTTACTTTGATTTGCAATATTGCAGAACTAATCTGGAGAACAGATGCTTACAGAACTTCGAAAGACGAGGTTTAAGGGCTTTTCAATTAGGGTATTATGGGCGACAAAGAATGTACTAATCGCAGAATTCTTTGTCGCCATTTAGCTTTGATACCCGTTATTTATCCGTCAATGAAAAGGTTAGAAGCAGCTTCTTTGTAAGGCTGGATGGATTCAATCATGGTATTCAGAGTGCGTTCAAATTTTTTTACGGCATCTTTTCCTAGAGGAAGCCATTGAGGCATGGGATCAGGAGAACTTACTACCTGGTATACCAGCTCTGCTGCTTTGGCGGGGTCACCATGCTGCTGATAGTTGTGTCCCAGACAGTAATCTTCTGCTCCGCGAGCAGGGGTTCCGTCGTAGACTTTCATAGGGTTTGAGGGGCGTTTGATTGAGGATCCATCAAAGAAGTTTGTTCTGAACATGCCTGGCGCTATCGTCATACTTTCTATGCCGAATGGTTTCATTTCTTGCGTAAGAGCCTCACTTAATGCGCCAACAGCGGCTTTACCAGCATCGTAGAGCGCTCCACCAGGGTCGCAGGCAAGGCTTGCGATAGATCCAACCATAACTATGCGTCCAGATTTTTGGGAGCGCATATAAGGCAGTACGGCACGGGTGACGCTAAAAGTGCCAAACACGTTTGTATCAAAAATAGCTCTTGTTTCTTCGTCGGTTAACTCTTCTACGGCACCGAATATTCCGTAGCCAGCATTATTAACAAGAACATCAATACGACCAAATGTATCAACAACTTCTTTTACTGCGGCAGTAATTTGATCAGGCTTCGTTACGTCGAGTGTTACAGGAAGTAAATTCTCGTGATTTCCGAGCGCTTTGGTAACTGCTTGTGGGTTGCGAGCGCTTGCGGCAACACAACAACCATGAGAAAGGGCGTTGCGGGCAAATTCGCTTCCGAATCCACGGCTTGCGCCGGTAATAAGCCATACAGGAGTGTCCATAATAAATCCTTTCAAAACAGAGGCGTATTAACGTTGTTTCAATGTTTCTAATTCACCTGGGGAAATAACACCTTTTTCAGTGATAAAAGCATCAATTAAAGCGGCAGGTGTAACGTCGAAAGCGGGATTGTAAACATTTACGCCTAAAATAGGACGTGGAAGTACTTCTTCGGCATTTCGGTACTCAATTTCAATTTCAGATCCATTCGAAAGATTCCAGTCAATGGTTGAAAGTGGTGCTGCAATATAAAACGGTACTTGATGGTATTGAGCTAGTATGGATAGGCCGTAGGTTCCAATTTTGTTAGCGGCATCGCCGTTAGCGCAAATGCGATCTGCTCCAACAATGATCGCATCAATTCCCCCTTTTCCCATTAACGATGCAGCCATGTTGTCGCAAATTAACGTTGTGGGAACTCCAACTTGCGCTAGTTCCCAGGCGGTAAGGCGGGCCCCTTGATTTACGGGGCGGGTTTCGTCAGCGTATACGCGATCAATTTTTCCTTGCTCAAAAGCACTATAGATAACCCCAAGGGCAGTACCGTAAAAAGACGTAGCAAGAGATCCTGCGTTGCAGTGGGTGAGAACACGCGAACTAGGAGCAAGCAGAGTTGCCCCATAAGCTCCTATTGAGCGGCAGGATGCTTCATCTTCTGCGATTATGGCATCCACCTCACCTTTTATGGCCTGACGCATTTTGGCGAATGTAGGAGTGTCTGGTGTGACACGTCCGCTGGTGCTGTGTTCATTTTGAAAAATGGCCTTTGCCGCTTGTTCGGCACGTGATACACCCCATGAAAGATTGACGGCGGTAGGGCGTGCCTGTGAGATTTGCTTGGTAACGTCAGAAAGTTCTTTCATGGATGCGTCGGAAGAGTGCCATTGATTATAGGCAAAAAGGCACAATGTTGCTGCACCTGCAACTCCAAGTGCTGGAGCGCCACGAACTTCAAGACGCTGTATAGCCTCAACCAAACGCTGCCAATTGGTAATAGTTATAAATGAAAGTTCATAGGGAAGCTTTGTTTGGTCGATTATTCGAACGGTTTTTCCGTTGTTGGCTATTTCTATTGTTCGAGGTAAATCTTGTATACTCACTTAGCTTATTGCACCTACTTAGTAAGAATGCTACTACGCGTTGCTAGAGCTGCCTTCAGATACTTCGGCAGAAACTGTTGCAATGCTTGCGTTGCTTTCCTCTATTTTCGCTAAAATACGATCCGCTTCGTCCCCTTCAGCGGGGGTTGGTTGATAGTTGTTGCTGCTAGAAGAAGACGAAATTGAACAAGGTATGACGTTTATGGCATCGTCGCTAGCTACATCATTTCCCGTTACGGTAAACGTTTGCTGGAAAATCATGCAGTCTTTATCGCTTGGGTTTTTGTTTCCGCCAAAGCAGAAATTACCTAAGCTATACACGATGTAGCGGCCGTTGTATTTTTCGTATCCCTGGATAACATGAGGATGTGACCCCACTACCAATGTGGCGCCCGCGTCAATGGCGGCATGGCCAAGCTCTACCTGATCAGTACCTGGGACGGTTTCCTTCTCAATGCCCCAATGGGTAAACACCACAATAATTTGAGCGCCTTCAGATTTTGCAGTATTGATATTCGCTACCATTTCGTCCTTGATATCAAGTCCTTCTGCGAGCATGTAGGTTCCGATAAGTGCAACCTTAACGCCTTTGACATCAGCATACGCAATACGGTCATAGCCGAAGTTTACAATTCCAGCATTATCAAGTGCTGTAATGGTGTCGGTGTAGCTCTGATCGCCATAGTCGTGTGAGTGGTTATTGGCAAGCGAGGCTGCTTCTATATTTCCAGCTTTAAGAATATCGGTATATTCGGCAGGGCCTTTAAAGGCAAACGTTTTGTCCTGGCGTGAATTTGATTCGGTAAGAGTTCCTTCCATATTGACTACGGTATAGTCATCCGATCCAAAAATGCTTGCTACATTCTGCATGAAATAAGCAGGATCTTCTGCGTCGTCATATACTGCGGTAAAACTTGTCGAAGGGTCGAAGCTTGAATCGGTTCCGAGCGTACAGTCGCCTGCAAAAGAAATGGTCAGCGAAGTGGATGTTGGAGCGCTTTCTGCAACAGGTAGCGCCTCTTCAGCTGGTTGAGACTGAGGAGCTGTGAGTGCGTTTACTACGTTGACAATAAGGAATATTAAAAGAGCAAGAACAATGATACCGCCAGCTATAATGAAGGGTAGTTTGGATCTGGTTTTTGCGTGGCGGCGATTGCCTGCGTAGACATCATTTTCGTTGTGCGAATACCAGCGTGGATTATCGAGGCTTGCATCAATTGTTGCGCGTGGAGTACGTGAAGATCCTGCTCGATTGGGGTCGTACCAGGATGGCTGATTGGGATTTTGTCTGTTGGCACCAGTAGACCTAGTGGATCCAGCGTATCTGTCAGATTCGGCAGGTCTGTTAATCCTGGGGTGCCTGCCAGATTTAGTAGAACTATTGGGTATCGTTGGCGAACCTTGACCTGAATTTGCACCTCTTGAAGGATATCGGCGTGGCGTAGGGCGACCGTCTATAACATCGCGTTGTTGTGTACGAGAGGAAGTTTGCTGCTGCCTTGAAGTATTATTGTAAGCGTGCTTGCCGCTTTGTGGTTCATATGGGTTTGATGAGGCACGGTGACGTGGCGTATTGTGTCTATCCATGATTCTCCTTGCAAAAAATGTATGGACTCATCATACCCCAGGCTCGGCATTGTGTAATTCTACTTTCATAGAATGGCTTGCAGGTGTATTCTAACCTCGAAAGAAATGAAAGAGGTTTACGCTTATGAGTTTAGGAAGAACCCGTAGTGGGGTAATTTTGAAGTCTCCTCAAGAAATTGAAGAGATGGCAGAAGCTGGCCGTTTGTCAGCTAAAGTGCTCCGTGAAGTAGGAGCACGTATTCAGCCAGGTATGTCCACTGAAGAACTTGACCATATTGCAGAAATGCTTATTCGCATGGAAGGCGGTATTCCTGCGTTTAAGGGCTATGGCGGATTCCCAGGATCAATTTGCGCATCAATCAATGAGCAGATCGTTCACGGTATCCCTTCGAAGAATGTTATCTTACAAGAAGGTGATATATTATCAATTGATACCGGTGCTATTGTGAAAGGCTGGGTAGGAGACAATGCTTGGACTTTCCCAGTCGGTAAAATTTCTCCTGAAAAGCAACGTTTACTTGAGGTAACCGAACAATGCATGTGGGCTGGTATTGATGCGGCTCGTCCAGGAAACCATTTAGGTGATATTGGACATGCAATTCAGGAAATTGCAGAAAAAGCTGGCTATGGTGTTGTTCGTGAATATGTTGGTCACGGTGTAGGACGCAATATGCACGAGGAGCCTAACGTTCCAAATTATGGCCGCAAGCATCATGGCATGAAACTAGAGCCTGGTATGGTTATTGCTATTGAACCAATGATTAATATTGGTACCTATAGAACTAAAGTAATGAGCGATGGTTGGCTTGTTGTGACGCGCGATGGTAAGCCTTCTGCTCATTTTGAAAAGACCATTGCTATCACAGAAGATGGTCCACGCCTTCTTACGGTAGAGCCAAATTACAGGCGTCCTGTAAATCCTGAAAACAACTAAGTTTAGAGAATATAAAGTGTATCTAAAGCAGAAGCTATCCTTTAATAAGGATAGCTTCTGTATATAAAAGCCTATACACAGGTCTAACCTCAATAACTTTAGATGTATGGATGGCTTTGCTGTAAAGGATCAATCCTTAAAATTGTGTCACATAATGCTGGTTGGACAAAGATTGCAAAAAAATCGTCGTTTTGGTCAAAAGCATGCTGTTGTAGGCATCAATTTCGCCTTCTTTGAGTTGCGGCATCGTAAGGATTGTAACCAACCAGCACATGAATGTAACGAACGGGTATCTGCTTTCGTTTTTCGCAAAAACCGATGCCCACAACAAGGCCTTTGTGGCCAAATTTACAACTTTTTTGCGAGCTATGCCAAATATGGTGCGTTGGGGGCATTTGAAATACGTTTATGCTCGCATTGCTGGATTTAAGATGTAACCATCCAAGCATTTGAAGTAATGATCGCTTTTTCGCCTGTGTTGGAGCATCCGCGATGCCTTAAACCTTGCCCCCAACGCACCATATTTGGCACGGGAAGCCTAAAAACCCACTTCAAATGCCCCCAAATGGGGTTATTTGGCACGATGGCACAGAGAAATGGCTAGCTAATTAATGTGGCGGAGCAAAAGCACGGCAAGCCAGTAATTCGCCAGGCCGACTATCAGATAGCCTGATGAATTGCTCTTCCTATTGTTGATATTAAATCAACTTATTGGCGATATTGGATCAACCTATCGTTTAGTCTTCCACTTCTCCACCAAAGAATACGCGCGAAGTGCGTCCATAGAAGGTTTCAGCTTTGTAGCGTAGCAAGATAGTTGGCTCTTCGCCTTTACGTACTACCACGCGGCGAACTGGGCGTTCTGATGAAATAATTTCACCATCGATAAACATAGTGGCCTCACGGTTGGCGCTTGAAGGATCCATAAATACCTCGACAACGTCCGATGGGCCCGTTACCAACGCGCGTGAATGCAATGAATGAGGTGCAATGGGTACTACCACTAGGCCACTGTATCCTGGGGCAACTAATGGCCCACCAGCGGAAAGGGCATAGGCAGTTGATCCTGTAGCGG
The DNA here is from genome assembly GCA_900556585.1 of uncultured Eggerthella sp. GTDB lineage: Bacteria > Actinomycetota > Coriobacteriia > Coriobacteriales > Eggerthellaceae > Anaerotardibacter. The sequence goes on along the minus strand of USPD01000024.1, from coordinate 7,455 downwards.
TTGCGATAATGATGCCGTCGCCCTTAACATCGGCAACCATTTCTCCTGATACGGCATAGCGGCAATCAATCACGCGGCCTTGTGCGCCACGGGCAAGTACCAATTCGTTAAGGGCAAAGAACTGAGCCGAAGATCCTTCTGTGGGGGAGGAGTTTGGTTCGAGTTCTACGTTTTCATCGCCTTCATAGAACACATCAATAATGAGATTTGTTCGCTGTTCTACGGTAAGTTCTCCAGCAAGTGCGGCAGCTACAACGGGGATAATTCCGTCTTCATTGGAATTTGCCATAAACCCTAAGTGGCCAAAGTTCACGCCAAGGACTGGAATGCGACGATATTTGATCTGTGCTGCTGTTCGTAAGATAGTGCCGTCACCACCAAGGACAACTGCTAAATCATAAGAATCAATATCGTCAACCTTCTCAGGTTCGTTTAATGAAAGTGATGAACGCAGCTCATCAGTGTCGTACGCGCGGTATTCGACACCTTGCGATGCTAGGTATACTTCTAAAAGCAATGCAGATTCAAGTGCTTTTGGATTGTAATTATTGCGAACTATTAAAACACGCATTATTTTTTCCTTAGTATATTTCTATTGAATTTGGTCAATTATAGACGCAACAAGAGGATATATGGCAAACGATTCACAAGACAGCATTATAAAAAACACGGGATTGATCACCCTTTGTACCTTAGGATCGCGCGTAACAGGCTTGTTGCGTACTTGGGCAATGGCATTTGCGCTTGGCAATACATTGCTTACTTCAGCGTATCAAATTGCCTATAACATGCCTGCTATGATTTATGAATTAGCGGCATCAGGTGTGTTAGCAACGGCATTCTTACCGTTGTATCTTTTACAAAAAGAAAAAGCAGGTAACAAAGGTGCTTACGATTTCGCATCGAACATCTTATCAATCACCATTATCATTCTTGGCGTTTTAACTCTTGCATGTTCGTTCTTTTCACCAGCGGTTATTGAAACTCAAACCTTCACTGTTGATCAGGGCGATTCAAAAACCCTTGCCATATTCTTTTTCCGAATTTTTGCGATTCAAATTTTGCTTTATGGTGTAGGCGCGGTAATAACAGGCATCTTAAATGCGGAACGAACCTATCTTATGCCATCATTGGCGCCTGTTATTAACAACATCGTAGTTACTATTGTTATGTTTGGATTTGTTCCTCTGTCGGCTTGGAATCAGGAAGTTGCTCTTTGGTGGCTGGCAATTGGAACTTCGGCTGGCGTGTTGTGTCAGTTTGGCGTACAAATTCCTGCTCTTATCAAACAAGGATTTCGCTATCGTCCACATATCAACTTGTGTGATCCTATGCTGGTGGAAGCATTGAAGGTTGCTGCACCTATGTTTTTATATATTGCGGGCACCATGATTACGTTTAGCTGTCGTAATGCATTTTCGCTTGAAGCGGCTCCTAATGGTCCATCGACACTTAACTATGCATGGACGTGGTATCAGTTGCCGTATGGTGTTATAGCGGTATCCCTTTCGACGACGTTGCTCACCGAACTGTCTGATTGCGCGGCACGTGAAGATTGGAATGGTTTTAGGGGCTATATTCGATCCGGCTTGCGTTCGACCTTTTTCCTTATTATTCCTTTAGCATTTTTGGTAGGGGCATTAGCTCAGCCTTTAATGCAATTATTCCAAGCGGGTGCCTTTACGGCTGACGAAGTCGCTAATGTTGGAAGTATTTTGGCAATTTGGGTAATAAGTCTGCCATTCTATGCGGGCTATATGTATATGTATCGCGTATTCGCGGCACTTCGAAGCTTTATGAAGTTTGCCATTATTGACTTCATAGTGCGCTTAGGTCAAGTGGCGGGGTATTGGTACTTGTGTCAACCTGAAGTTTTGGGGCTGGCTGGTATCCCTATTGCGGATCTTGCATTCTATGCCGTAATGATGGTTGTTTGTTCGCTGATTGTGCGCAGCAAAGTAGGAAGTTACGGAAATCGTGGTATTGCAGTGGTGTTTGTTAAGACCGCTATTGCTGGTTTGATTGGTGCGGTTGTTGCAGCAGCATTGGCTAACGGGCTGTCGTTGGCATTATCCAATATTGCTCTTAATGCGGTTGTTGAAGCGGTGATTATCCTAGCTATTTCGGGATGCATTGGCCTTGTTGTTTCCTTTGGATTATGCCGCGTCTTACGTGTAGAAGAATTTTCTGTATTAGCGCGTATCGGCAACAAATTATTTGGCCGTTTTTTGCCTAAGAAGAGTAAAGGAAAGCATGCAAGGCGACGTTAACGTTGGCGTTAATGTCCAACGCCGCTAAGTCTCAGCCCGATAACACCCAAAAGAACTAACCCTAAGAAAAAGAGTTTCAGGGGATTCTTACTTTCTTTGAATGCTGCTATGCCGAAAATCGCAATTAGAATGGTGCCAACACCAGTCCAGACGGCATAAGCAATGCTTAGGGGTAATTCGGTGGTAGCAATAGACAGCAATCCAATTGAGCAAATAGTGGAAGCTATGCAAAGTACTGTCCATTTCTTTTTGCGGAATCCTTCAGATAGCTTCATGCAAACGGTGAAACCAAGTTCGAAGAAAGAAGAGATGAATAATAAAAGCCACATCATTGTTTAGCGCTCCTCTTCGTAGTGGTGGGATGAATCATTTGAGTGAATGGCAGACTGAATAGCGGCCTTGTTTTGGTTAATTTGGTGTGTGCGATTGTAGGCTTCAATCATTTGGGCAGCTTTTTGGGCGGCTTCTTTTGCATCGCAGTATTTAAGCCCAATAACCCCTGTCATTAAAATGGCGATAGAGGCGATCTTGATGATGCTAATTGATTCACCGAGTCCTATGATGCCTACTAACGTGGTACCAACAATTCCTAGTCCTGTAAAAACGCCATATGAAACTCCAATACCTAAGACAGCTACAGGACGTTCGAGTAGAAATAGATTTGCCGCAAGAATCGCAATGGTAATCAAGGCATACACAGGGTCGGTAAATCCGTGGGATAATTTCATAGTGAATGCCCATACCACCTCAAAGCAGCCTGAGACAATCAGGTAAATCCATGCAACCGTATGATTTCGCTTGTTCAAAATCTCTCCTAAATCCGTGTTTGGCTTATGCCTCTTTTGGCCATAATTTCTTTTTGTTCATCATTGATGGAGCATAAAGAAAGCCCGGGAACAACATCATGTTGCTCCCGGGCTTTTATCCCTCCGTGGTAGCTAGCTATTTGCTAGTCGTTTTCTCTTGGACCAGCCTGAAACGTTTAACAACTTTCTTGCGTTACATGAGGTAGCTGCGGCATTTTATAGGTAGTTTCGAGCGTTTCAGCGGAACCCTAGAAAACTTTAAACACATTAGCCGAAATTATATCAAAGAGAGGCCTGGTTGGACGCGCATAAGGAAAATAGTTTGATGCGCGTCCTGCTGATTACGTCGAAAATCACGTGCGGCAATACCTATGCCAACTTAGCGATGGTAGTACCTGCGCTGCTCATATTTAGGTTCGCAGCAAACATTAATACCAAGGGTACGATAAAGCTTTTCATCGGTTGGTGAGAGAATGACACTGAAAAATGCGTCGCATCCCTTTAAATCGCCAGCATGATCAATAAGCTGTTTAGCTAGAGGATCGGTTGCGCTTGAAACCGAAAGAGCAAGTAAGGTTTCGTCTGAATGCAAACGCGGATTGCTGGAATGGAGAGTGTTTGTTTTAAGCTCGCAGATAGGTTCAATTACCTCATTGCTAATAACGTCAATCGAATCATCTACGCCTGCAACGCCTTTAAGCGCGTTCATTAAAAGCGACGAAGCCGCTCCTAGCAAATCAGAGGTTTTGCCGGTAACTACGGTTCCGTCAGGCAGTACCATTGCGCCTGCAGGGCGTCCTGTGGTTTCTTCTTTTAAAAGAGCAGCAGAACGAGCTGGCGAATAATTAGCATCAACACCAGCTTGATTCATAAGAAGCTCGAGACGTTCTACGTATTCGTGACCAATACCAGTTCGACGGGTGTCAACAGCTGCCTGGAAATAACGGCGAACGATTTCCATTTTTGCGGCATCGCAAACAGCTTCATCGTCAATGATGGCATTGCCAGCCATGTTTACGCCCATATCGGTAGGCGATTGATAAGGGCTGGTGCCTGAAATGCGTTCCATCATAGCTTTGAGTACAGGGAAGATTTCTACATCACGGTTGTAGTTAACAGTGGTCTTTCCATAGGCTTCCAAATGGAACGGATCGATGGTGTTGGCATCATTGAGGTCAACCGTTGCAGCTTCATACGCAATGTTGACAGGGTGCTTAAGAGGCAAATTCCAGATAGGGAATGTTTCGTATTTAGCATAGCCTGCCTGAACTCCGCGCTTGTGTTCATGGTAGAGCTGTGACAGACAGGTTGCCATCTTGCCAGAACCAGGGCCGGGTGCGGTTACAACAACGAGTGGGTGGGTGGTTTCAATGAATTCGTTTTTGCCGTATCCTTCTTCGCTTACGATGCGCGCAGTGTCATAAGGGTATCCTGCAATGGGGTAGTGAAGAAAGCTCTTGATGCCCAAGGTGTCCAAACGATGGCGAAAAGCCAGGGCGGAAGGCTGGTTTTCGAATTGAGTGATTACTACGCCAGTGGTAGCAAATCCCATTGACTGGAAAATATCTAAAAGACGCAGAACATCTTCATCATAGGTAATGCCTAGATCGCCACGAATTTTGGATTTTTCAATATCGTTTGCATTAATAGCGACAATAATCTCAACATCATCTATGAGCTGCTTGAGCATACGAATTTTGCTGTCGGGCTCAAAGCCTGGCAGTACGCGTGAGGCATGGAAATCGTCAAACAGTTTACCTCCGAATTCAAGGTATAACTTGCCGCCAAATTGGCTAATGCGTTCGCGAATATGCTCAGCTTGAAGCGCGATGTATTTCTCATTGTCGAAACCGATGCGCATGAACAGTCCTCTCGTTTAAGGTAGGGTTTTCTTAACCAAACTAGTATATAGCAGGCAATTGACCGATTTATAGAAATGTCCTATTTGAATTTAATGAGGCAAAAACAAACTATGAATATGCGCGACTGTTTCGGGTGTGTAAATACTGCAAAATGCAGTCAAATGAACATTTTTTGCTTATTAAAATACGCTTGGAATCAAATGGAGAAGTGGGCAAAGGAGTGTCATGGCTAAGCATATTTTTGTAACAGGCGGCGTAGTTTCTTCATTAGGAAAAGGCATTACAGCAGCTTCGTTAGGACACTTATTAAAAGCCCGCGGATATAAAGTTACTATGCAAAAGATGGATCCGTATTTGAATGTGGATCCTGGCACTATGTCTCCTTTCCAGCATGGAGAAGTGTTCGTTACAGAAGATGGTCATGAAGGCGACTTGGATCTTGGACACTATGAGCGCTTTATTGATGAAAACTTATCGCGTGAATCAAATTTCACTCAGGGTTCTATTTATAAAAGTCTTATTGCCCGTGAACGTCGTGGTGATTTTTTGGGCGGTACCGTACAGGTTATTCCTCATGTAACCGAAGCTATTAAGGACCGTCTTCGTCGTATAGCTGATCAATCCAATGCTGATATTGTTATTTCGGAAATTGGTGGCACCATTGGCGACATCGAATCCCTGCCTTTTATTGAAGCAGCACGCCAATTCAAAAAAGAGCGCCCCGAAGGTGATGTGTGCTTTGTTCATGTTACGTTAGTGCCTTATATCGCAGCGGCGCATGAGGTAAAAACCAAACCAACTCAGCATAGCGTTAAAGAATTGCGATCTCTTGGTGTTCAACCAGACTTTATTGTTTGTCGTTCTGATCATGAGATCACCGATAGTGTTCGCGAGAAGATTGCATTGTTCTGCGATGTAGAAGTGAAGCACGTTCTTTCTTGTGTTGATGCGCCTTCAATTTATCAAGTACCGCTTGTTTTAGCGGATCAGCAATTTGATATCCAAGTTCTGCGTCGTCTTGGCTTGGACGTAAATCCAATTGATCTTTCTCCTTTGAAGAAATTTTTGAGTGATGCTGACGCTTGTGAAGGTGAAGTACACATTGCGGTAGTGGGCAAGTACGTAAGCTTACCTGATGCATATTTATCAGTAATTGAAGCACTTGGTCATGCTGCAGTTGCAAATGGCGTTCATGCTGATATTCATCTAGTAGATGGTGAAGAACTAACGCTAGAAAATGCCGATTCGATTCTTGGTGGAATGGATGGAATTCTGATTCCGGGCGGTTTTGGTCAACGTGCTTTTGAAGGAAAAATTGCTGCTGCTCAATACGCTCGTGAGCAAGGTGTTCCTTTCTTGGGAATTTGTCTTGGTTTGCAGGCTGCAGTATGCGAATTCGCTCGCAATGTTGCTGGTCTTGAAGGGGCGACTTCCGCTGAATTCGATGAGGATGCTAAATATACCGTCATTGACTTGATGCCTGAACAAGAAGATGTTGAGGATAAGGGCGGCACCATGCGTTTGGGCGCGTATCCTTGTAAGCTCGACAAAGATTCACTTGCTTATTCCGTATATGGTGAAGAAGTGGTGTATGAGCGTCATCGTCATCGTTATGAAGTGAACAATACGTTTAGAAGTGCACTTATGGATGCTGGCTTAAAGATATGCGGCGTTTCTCCTGATGATCGCTTAACTGAAATGATTGAACTTCCTGGTCATCCTTGGTTTATTGCATGCCAGGGTCATCCAGAGTTCAAGAGTCGTCCAATCAATCCGCATCCTTTGTTCGTTGGGTTTGTAGGCGCAGCATGCAAGCAGCATGCTGCTGAATAAGTAAGTATAACCACGCTTGATGATTTTCCTTTGAATCCATGAAAACAGGGAAGGTGTAGTATTACGTATGCCAATATTTTTTGGCATACGTAGATGAAATCTTTGTTAGGGAATAGCGTGTTTTTTGTCCAGGATTACTTGGGGTATTTAGTAGCGGAGCGAGGAGCTTCCCCTGCAACAGTGCGCGCTTACCAAGAGGATTTGCGTGATTACATAACGTTTTTGCATGAAACGCTTCAGGTGCAAGAACCTTCTGATATAACGCGTGATGAAATAGTGTCTTTCCAGTCTGATTTAAACAAGCGTGGACTGGCGGCTTCTACTATTGCGCGAAGGACTTCAACCATAAAAAGCTACCATAAATTTTTAGTGCGAGAAAACCTTGTATCAGATGATCCATCTCAAATGGTGGGTATTCCGCGAAAGCCCGAAAAGCTTCCTGACGTGCTGAGCATTGACCAAATATGCTCATTGTTAGATTCCATGCCTTTTACTACTCCGTTAGAAATAAGGGATGCCACTATGATGGAAGTTCTTTATGGTTGCGGGCTGCGCGTTAGTGAGCTTGTAGGTCTTGATTTGGATCGAGTGCGTTTTGATGAAGGAACCCTTCGTGTGCTGGGCAAAGGATCGAAAGAACGGCTGGTGCCGTTTTCTGGCATGGCGGTAGTGCGTCTTCGAGAA
>USPD01000023.1 GCA_900556585.1 uncultured Eggerthella sp. | reverse complement strand
ACAGCACATCAGATACATCAAACGCATCAGTCGAAAGAAGGCATAATGGCTTGGGGTTTAACCAGTAAGCAGAAAGTGACACTCATTGTTTTAATCCTTGGTTCTTTTGTAACCGTACTCAACCAAACTGTTGTAACACCCGCCCTTCCTCCTATTATGCTGGAAATGGGCATTGATGCTTCTACCGCTCAGTGGCTTACTACGGGCTTTACCTTAGTAAACGCTATCATGATTCCTATTACGGCTTTCTTGATTGACCGCTTTACTACCCGATCTTTGTTTATTTTCTCAATGAGTGTTTTTGCGCTGGGTAGTTTGTTATGCGGATTAGCTCCAAACTTCCCCTTGCTGTTAGTCGGGCGTCTTGCTCAAGCTGCAGGCGCAGGCATCCTTATGCCTATGGTTATGACCGTACTTATGCTTATGTTCCCTGTTGAACGCCGCGGTACAGCAATGGGTATGTTCGGCGTTGTTATTGCTTTTGGCCCGGCAATTGGCCCTACCGTTGCTGGTTTGGTAATTGACCACTTAAGCTGGCGTGACCTTTTTGTGGCAATTGCGGTATTTGCTGCAATAGTTATTGTGGTAACACCTTTCGTATTAGAAAGGCAGAAGCCTAATTCCCAAGGCGTTACTTTGGACAAACCTTCTCTTATTATGTCCACCCTTGGCTTTGGCACCTTACTGTATGGCTTTAGCGTTATTGGTTCTTCTGGCATTAGTGCAGAAGCACTTATTTCAAGCATAATTGGTGCCATCATTTTGATATTCTTCTTCCGCCGCCAACTTTCCATGGAAAAGCCGATGCTCAATGTTCGCGTGTTGAAGAATCACAGATTCTTAATGGGTACCATCATTGGCATGCTTGTTCAGGCATCGCTTCTTTCGGCTGGTATTTTGATGCCAATTTATTTGCAGTCTCTCATGGGGTATTCGGCAACTGTTTCTGGCTTAGTATTAATGCCCGGCGCTATATTGATGGGCATTATGGGTCCTATTGCTGGCCGCCTGTTCGACAAACAGGGGCCGCGCGCCTTAAGCCTTGTCGGCATGACCCTGTTAGTAATTAGTACGTTTGCTTTCGCTACCTTAAACGATAGTACCGATGTTGTATTCCTTACTGTTTTATATACCGTCCGTATGTTCTCTTTGTCACTGGTAAACATGCCTATTACTACATGGGCAATGAATTCACTGGACAACAAAGTAATGAATCACGGAACTTCAGTTAACAACACCTTACGCCAAGTGTCAGGTTCCCTTGGCACCGCAATCCTGGTTTCGGTGTACACGTTAGTTGCAGCTTCATTAATGGGAAATATGGATTCCACTCACGCAAGCATCACCGGCATTAACGTATCGTTTGCTGTATCGGGTACACTTTGCACAATTGGCCTAATCCTGACCATTATCTTCGTAAAAAACAAGCCTTCTAAACAAGAAAGCGAAACACCTGCTCGCACCGAAAAGTCACTTCTTGAAAGCATCATGTGCCGTGACGTTTTCACTTTGCCTGCAAGCGCAACTGTACTTGATGCAATTCACATGTTCGTTGAAAAGAATGTAAGCGCTATGCCTATCGTTAATGATAAAAATGAGCCCGTTGGTTTTATTTCCGATGGCGATGTTATGCGTGAGCTTTCCGATCGCAGTCACATGTATACTGATCCTGTTGTATTAATTATGCGCTTACAGCGCGACAATTCAGACTTTGATGAAAAGCTAGGCGCATTAGTCAACAGAAACGTTATGGATATTGCAACTAGAAATACGATTGGTGTAAATATCGACTTTGACCTTCCTAGAGTTTGCCGCATTTTGGGTGATAATCATCTGAAGAAGGCTCCTGTTCTCGATCATGGCAAAGTCGTTGGTGTAATTAACCGTTCCGACATTACACAATATGCAATGAAGTCGTACCTGGAACGTGAAGGCATTTAGGAGCAAAAAGACTTCACTACTTGCGCTTAATATTAAGCGCAAGTAGTTCTTACTTTAGTTACTTGAAAGCTATAACATGGTGGGATAAGGCGTTTAAGGGGAAAACGCCTAAGGATCACGGGAGGGCCATACATGAAAGGTAGCGATCACACCGTATTCACAACAGGGCAAATGGGTATTCCACGCTTTGACCTTACTGGTAAAAAAGCAATCATCACCGGCGTTGGAAGCGAAATTGGTATTGGGCGTGGTATTGCACGTACCTTTGCCGCTTATGGAGCCGATTTAGTTATTGCTGATATGGACGAAGACAAAATCAATGAACGTGCTCGTGAAATTGCCGAAGAATCCGACAAAGAACTTGGAAGTCAGATTATTCCTGTGCGATGTGATGTTCGCTCTAACGATGATCAGGAAAAGCTTGTTAACACCGCCATGGACGCCTTTGGACGTATTGATATTTTGGTAAATAATGCTGGCGTGGTTCTAAGTAATGACCAGCTTATTGTTGATACCGATGAAGATGAATTCGATCGCGTTGTGGACACTGACTATAAGGCAGTGTTTTTTCCATCTAAACGAGTCGCTAAGGTAATGATTGAACAAGAACAAGGAAACATTATTAACTTAGCTTCCGTTGTTGCTCGCGTCGCTTCAACTCGTATGGCCGCCTATGCTTCTGCGAAAGCCGCCGTATTGCAACTTACACGCTGTATGGCTTTTGAATGGGCTCGTTTCAACATTCGCGTAAACTGCATTTGTCCGGGCTACATTGACACCAACATGACCCAAAGCACGCTTAATAAACCACGCGCCTACGAGGCAATTACCCACCCTATTCCTCACAATCGCAAGGTGGGTGACCCCATGGATATTGCAGCTGCCGCACTGTTTTTAGCATGCGATTGTTCCGACATGGTAAATGGCACGCCTTTATATGTTGATGGTGCACGCTCCATTTGGTAGAAATGCACTTTCTACGTCAATGACAACGTGCTTTATGGGCTAGCATACCGCATTCGCTCGAGTGGCATATGCCTCTTTTACACGGGTGGCGTACGCCACATTGAGCAAAATGCACTTCACCGATGCTGAACTACCGCAAAAACCGTATTTCTGGAAAATATAATTCCTGACTTCATTTCGAAACAATAACGGTAGTACACTACCATTCGTCACATCCTCATAGAAGTGCCTTGAATCGAAAGAAACTGGGCATGGATGGGGTCTCTGGAGAATCCTAGTCTTTCTAGGTGCCGAAGGGGCAAGGTGCATGGCGCTGGCCACCAAGCCAATGACCAAGTGCTAAAACTCTCAGGCAAAAGGACAGAGTTTCATATTCGTTCAATGAATTCTTTTTTTCTGTATCCTCCAGATATTTCATCTAGTTCTATTGAGGGTTGAAGTTCTGCAGGACGAGAAGAAAGGAACATCTTGGACGCGTTTAACGATATTCTTGCGGTCATAGATAGTTTTATTTGGGGTCCACCCCTAATTGCATTGATTCTTTTGGGCGGTATTTTCTTGACTATCCGCCTTCATGGTTTACAGTTCCGTACGCTGGGCAAAGCTCTTTACTACACCTTCCGAAACGAGGAAGGCGGCAAAGGTGAAGTTACCAGCTTCGGCGCATTATGCACGGCAATGTCTGCAACAGTTGGTACTGGTAACATCGTTGGTATTGCTACCGCTGTTGTAGCAGGCGGTCCTGGTGCTTTATTCTGGATGTGGCTTGCTGCATTGTTTGGTATGGCGACTAAGTTTTCCGAAGGTCTTCTAGCAGTCAAGTTCCGTACTATGGATAAGAAAGGTCACGTTTTAGGCGGTCCTTTCTACTACATTGAAAATGGTATGGGTCAGAAATGGCGTTGGCTCGCTAAGCTATTTGCCTTTTTTGGCATGTGCGTAGGATTGTTTGGTATTGGTACATTTACTCAGGTGAATTCCATTTCCAGTGCAGTAACAGGTTTCTTTGATCCTGCTATGGCCTACACTGTAAACCTGTTTGGTGCCGAATATTCTATTGCCACCGTTATTGGTGGTTTAGTTACCGCCATTTTTGCTGGTCTTGTTATTATTGGCGGTTTGAAGCGTATCGCAACCGTTTCAGAGCGCGTTGTTCCTGCAATGGTTGTCGTGTTTCTAATCTTTTCTTTCACGCTGATCTTCTACAACATTGACAAACTCCCTGCTGCCTTACTTCTTATTGTTCAGCATGCATTTGGTTTGCAGGCATTTGGCGCTGGTATGTTTGGCGCAATTTTGATTGCTATGCAAATGGGTCTTGCGCGAGGTATTTTCGCAAACGAAGCTGGTTTGGGCTCTGCACCTATCGCAGCAGCAGCAGCCAAAACCAACGAACCTGCTCGTCAGGGTTTGGTCACCATGACCCAAACTTTCATTGACTCCATCATTATTTGCTCCATGACTGGCCTCGCACTTGTTATGACCAATACCTACAACATTCCTGGACTTGAAGGCGCTGCTGTTACCAGCGCTGCATTCCAAGCTGGTTTGCCATTCGTTCCACCTGAGGTTGTATCGTTCATTTTGATGATATGCTTGGCTTTGTTTGGCTTTACCACTATCTTGGGTTGGAGCTATTACGGTGAACGCTGTCTTGAATACTTCAGTAACCGCAGCGCAAAAGCTGTAAAGGTTTATCGTTGGCTCTACATTGCCTGTATCTTTATTGGCCCATACATGACTGTTTCTGCTGTTTGGACTATTGCTGATATCTTTAACGCATGCATGGCGGTTCCAAACATGATTGCCCTGCTGGCACTTTCTGGAGTTACCGCAAAAGAAGCACGCAACTATTTGAAACGACTAAAAGATGCTGGCGGTGACGAAAGCAAGATGGCTCCCCGCCCCGATGACTCTGAAGATTGGAAAACTCCTAAAGCTGTAGCAAACAGACAGATGGCTGACGTGTTTACGGAATAACTATGCAAGGTTTAAATCCAATTACCTGCACATTTCTTATCTAGTGCCAAATATACATAGTTAGGGGCATTTGGAATCGCTTTTTGACCTTGCTGTGTCAAATATAGTGTGTTGGAGGCATCTTAGATCGCTCCAAATTGGTGCCACTAAACATGCGATGTAATCATCCAGGCTATTGGGGTAACAAGCGCTTTGTCTTTCAATTGAAATCCCCAATAGCCCCTCAATTGTTTGCCCCCAAATTGCATTATTTGACACCAACGCCCAAAGATTCCATTTCAAATGCCCCAAATTGCATTATTTGACACGACAAGCCAAATAATGGATCCAGTCCTTTAAAAAGTCTTTACTTCTAGTAATTCAGGGCGCTGTCGAACTTTCCCAAACACAATGGTATCGACAAAATCAAATACCTTTTTCGTAATCTCATCAGCCTTTATAGCAGGATCACCATGAACGGCGCCAGGTATTAAATCCATTTTTGCCCTGTCTTCTCCACACTCATAAACAACTTTGTTATACATACTAGTTGTTTGGGTATAGGCAACAACAGGATCAGCGAGTCCTTGAACAAAATATGTCGGCGGAAAATCCTTCGTTACAAAGTTAATTGGACTAGCCATGGCGGCAATCGCTGGATTATCAAGGGCTCTACATCCTAATTCAATATTAGAATTTAACGCCATGCCTGGACGATCGTCATCTAACCCTTCAGGCGATTCAGCTAAAGCATGTAATTCTTCAACGCTAATATAATTATCCAATTCTGCTTGATATAAATTACTTGGTGAATAAAACGCAATAAGACCCTGAATGTCACTACTTTGATCAGCATATCCCATTGTTAGGTCTTCGAACGTTCGCTTTCCATTTGTTGCGCAACACATTTCCAAAATATGACCACCAGCAGAATTTCCCCAAGCCACAATGGTATCAGCATTGTAGCCAAATTCATGCGCGTGTGCGCGCAAAAAACGAATGGCTGCTTTTACATCTAATACCTGCGTTGGCCAGCACCACCGAGGAGCCAAACGATACCCTATCGAAGCAAGTGCATATCCTTGTGAGGGCGCTTTCCATACACCAGGAACCGTATTGTAGTTAGTAAGCTGCTGCACCCAACCGCCGCCATTTACGTACACTAGCAACGGATAGTCCCCTTCATTTCCTGGCGTATAAATATGCACTACCTGCAAAGGATCCTGATCACTATAGGGAACATTCTCCCAAGCATGAGCATATTGAGATGGGTCAACTCGTTTAAATTGCGTTTTCATAGATTCCTCCTTATGTTCCCCGGCATATTAATAAGTATATCTTCCTCGAAATAACAGACATAAAAAGGCTGCAAGGGTAATAACCTTGCAGCCTTCAGGAGCACTTCGCTTAAAGATTGTTATACAGCAACCTTAACCGAAATTGCTACTCTTTACGACGTAATACCCTACGAGCAACAGCCGCTGTAATTATTGCGGTCAATCCCAGCAAACCAAGAGCGCCCGCTACCAAAAGACTATAAGAAAGAGCTCAACTTAAACTTGTCCAAAGAACAAACTAATGTTTTGACCTCTTTCCCTTTCATTAAAAACCAACATCTTAGAATTCATCAGACTCATTAGGTTTACTTTGAACGTCTTGCAAGAATCTCTCTCGTAATTAATTTTCTAGCAGACTAGAGGTCCGTTATTCGCTTCATCGGAATATGCAAATTGATTATCAGTAGAATTATTTTTCTCTTATCATGCATATCGCTAAAGCAATTCGAAGCATATTGACTCAAAAGTTACCTTCTTCGCATCAATGAATTTCAAACCGTACAGTTAACCACAAGAAAAAAAAGAGGTTAAGAAAAGAAAAAGTAAAAAAACCACCTTCGCAAAATATAGCCATACAAGAACAGTGCTCTATCAGCAAATGCTTGCAGAAAGTCTTTAATTTCGGTATACTTCTTGGGCGCTTATTCATGAGTAAGCACAATGCCAACGTGGCTCAGTTGGTAGAGCAACGCACTCGTAATGCGTAGGTCGCCGGTTCGAGTCCGGCCGTTGGCTCCACGAAAATCGCAGGTCAGTCGCTCAGGCAGCTGGCCTTTTTCTTTTGTCGTTCGGATGTTTTAATCTACCGTACTCCATTATTATCCTCAGCGTTACTCAATTGAAACATCGCCCTCCTATGATCAGGGAAAATGCATATAGCTTGTGTATCAAATTAATAAATACAAGGGCTTGCGTCTTGCGCGTTACTTTCACGAATACGCAAGCCCTTGTATGCCGCTTTTATAAATACACCAGCTCTTACGCGTTTCTTTTACGAAAACGCATACCCTTGCGTATTCCTTGCACTTTACTGATAGGATTTTTATGGCAGCGTTCGAACGAATTTCATGTGGCATACCACAGCTTGATCCCGTTTTTGACAATATTCGTTTAGGTGATAACGTGGTTTGGCAGCTTTCCTCCCTTGCCGATTTTCCTTACTTCGTAAATCCCTTTGTAAAACAATGCGTCGCAGATAATCGACCTATGATCTATATCCGCTTTGCATCACATGCTCCTTTAGTAAACGAGCAGGCAGGAGTTACCATCTATGAACTTAATCCTCACAAGGGATTTGAAGCATTCACTATTGAAGTTCGCGAAATCATTACCAAAGAAGGGAGAGGTGTTTGCTACGTATTTGACTGTTTAAGCGAATTGCAAGCTGCCTGGTCGGCAGATCTTATGATGGGGAATTTTTTTCGTGTAACCTGCCCTTACTTGTTCGAGCTCGATACCGTTGCCTACTTCCCTATTATCCGTGGTGGTCATTCCTTTCAGGCAATCGCTAAAATTCGTGATACCACACAACTGCTTATTGATGTTTATTCAGAAACTCCCACGACTAATTCAGAATCCGCAACACTAACCCCTACGACCAATACAACGATCGAATCACCAAAGTTCACCACTAACGCACCAGACAGAACTTCCTCTGCCATTCCGAGCTCAAAAGGGAAAGCTCCTGCTAGCCTCTACATCCATCCTCTTAAGGTTTGGAACCGCTATAGCGAAACCATGTTTCTTGCCCATCAATATTCACCAGAAACAGGAAACGTTTCAGCACTCACCGATGGCATGGATGCCAGCAGATTCTATGCCTTAGCAAACAAGAGATCAAAAACAGCACCTAACCGTAACATCGACAGCTGGGATCGATTCTTTGCTCTTGCCCAACGCGACTGGGAACAAGGAACTATTACCGAAAACACCTGCACTAAAATGTGCAATATGATGGTAACCAAAGACATCAAAATGCGCGAAATGGTAAAACGTTTCTTTACCCCACCTGATTATTTTGAAATTCGTGACCATATGATTGGAACAGGATTAATCGGTGGTAAAGCTTGCGGCATGCTTCTTGCACGAAAAATCATCCAGCAGCAACTTCCTCAGGTATACACTCGTCTTGAACCCCATGATTCGTTCTACATTGGTTCTGATGTTTTTTATTCCTACCTAGTTGCTAATAACCTATGGGAAACGCGCATTAAACAGCGAAGCAAAGAAGGTTTTATTTCTGCCGCGCCCGAACTTGCTAAAGGTTTTTTGAGTGGTTCTTTTCCTGACGATATACGCGAACAATTCACTCAGATTCTGGACTACTACGGACAAGCTCCGATCATCGTCCGATCAAGTAGTTTTTTGGAAGACGGGTTCGGCAACGCTTTTGCCGGTAAGTATGAATCGGTCTTTTGCACTAACATAGGTCCCCTAGAAGACCGTCTTGCCGCTTTCGAAAATGCTGTTCGCCAGGTGTATGCTTCGACCATGGATCCATCTGCTCTTGAATATCGCCGTCGCAATGGACTTGATCGCAAAGAAGAACAGATGGCACTTTTAGTACAACGAGTTAGCGGGTCACATTATGGCCATCAGCTTTTCTTACCAACAGCAGCTGGAGTAGGCTATTCACGCAGCATGTATAGATGGTCAGACAAACTGAACCCCAATGCGGGTATGCTTCGGTTGGTTGCAGGCTTAGGAACCAAAGCTGTTGACCGTACTCAGTCTGACTATCCACGTCTTATCAGTCTAGATAAGCCATTGGCACGCATCAGTCAAACATGGGCAGACAGACATCGCTATTCACAGCACAATGCTGACGTTCTTGATTTGCAGCAGCATGCATTAAGCGAACGAAATGTGTTGGATCTAGTTGAGGTATTTCCTCGATATGCCCAACAAGCAGTCTTCGAGCACGATCAGGAAGCTGAAGGCCGTTTGCGCGAACAAGGGCACTATCGCCCTGTATTATTTGCATCCTGCCAAGGGTTAGTCGAAAACAAAACATTTACCAGACTCATGGCTGATATTTTATCTACCCTTGAACGCAATTATGAACATCCCGTCGATATTGAATACACCATCAATGTAGGGAAAGAAAATCAATTCGTCGTTAATCTTCTACAATGCAGACCACTTCATCTTTTACAGTCGGGTAAGCGAATTGATATCCCTGAGTTACTAAAAGAGAAAACCTTTTTCAGCATTCAACGCTGCGCAATGGGTAAGTCACGTATGATCAACATTGACGTTGTGGTGCAAGTAGATCCTATAAAGTATTACCATTGCCCTCACGCTGAAAAACCCACCATCGCACGCCTTATCGGCATCGTAAATGAGTACTATCGAAGCACAGAAAAGAATTGCTTGTTGCTAGTACCAGGTCGCATTGGCACTTCATCGCCTGAGCTTGGTGTTCCTGTTTCATTTGCCGATATTTGCGATTTTGCAGGTATCTGCGAAGTTGCTAGCTCCGAAGCAGGCTATTCACCTGAACTGTCCTATGGAAGTCATCTATTCCAAGATTTGGTAGAGGCAGATATTTACTATGGTGCATTACTAGAAGACCCTGAACAGGTTTTTTATAACCCAGCCTTCACTAGAAGCTTCACCGATGTTTCCTCTAGCATTTTCGCAACAAACGAAGTTGCGCCTGAACTAGAAGGAGTTGTTCGGGTTTACGAAATGCAAAGCAAGCCTTTAATGCTTTGGCATGATTTATCAACCAACTCAAGTATATGTGGCATGGAATAGCATTAGCTGCGTCATGCCACGATAGCAGTTGCACTTTTACTATCGGATCAATCAACGCCAGCCATGTCACCACCAGAACGCACGGATACTGTTATGAATTGATACTGCAAGCATTAACCAGCACGCACACCTTATTAACAGGCACTTTAACAGGCACTGTTAGCTAGCGCTGCGGATTAGCATGCCACAAACAAAGGAATATTACTTAACGCACACGATGGGGTTTTTTACCCCAATATACCTTTGCGAAATGGCGCTTTGGTGGCTTGATGGTGCCCACCATATCAAGCGTGGTGGTGGCAATATCACGAGCCGCATGAGGCCGGCGCAGCGTTTCACCGCCAGAAAGCATTGTTTGCAAACGCGTAGGATCAGAATGAATTTGATCCAGCTGCTTTAATAATTCTTCCGATGTTTCTGCCGTAACAGCAGCACCTACCGCTGTAACTGTAAGTGTATTTGCTCGTTCCTGACCATACGATTTGCCTACCAAAATTAATGGCAAGCGAGCACACAAGCATTCCGTTGTTGCCAATCCGCCTGACTTAGCAATAATCATGTCGCTTGCTTCCATTAAGCCAGGAATGTTTTCGATATAGTTGAAAACGGTAACGTTGGTAATTCTTCGTTCTTCGAAAAACTTACGCAACTTAGCAGCATATTCCTCATCCGCACCAGCAAGAAAAGAAAAATGCATCTCTGGAAAATCTGACAGACAAGGAAGAATCTTATTCACAATTTCACGAAAAGGCATATAGGGTTGCGCCAAACGAGCCCCTGCCATAACAATAACGTTTATCTTATCTTTCGGAAGTCCAAAGCTTTTCAATACCGCTTCCCTATCGCAAGGCTCAGAAAAACCCTTGCGAACAGGAATTCCTGTCACTTTTATATGGCTATCAGGAACTTTTCTTGGCTTAAGCTCCTTGACCATTTCCTCATCTGCACAGCAAAACAAATCGCAATCAAGATGAGGCCAAAAACCTTCAGCGCCATAATCCGTCGGAACACACACTAAAGGAAATACTTGACGCGTAATCATACGGGCAGCAACAGCAGCATTCGCCGCAACGATATGTGTTGTAATAACCGCTATGGGTTTGCGCTTTTCAATAAGCCTGGTAAACGGCTTAAACATGCAGGGAGACCAGCCCCAACCGCCTGCCCAAAGCAAACGGCCCGTAAAAACGTGATGCCATGTAAAGTCATACAACGAATTAAAAACTACCGTTACATTTGCGGTTTTATCACCGTCAAATTTCACGTAGCCATAATCAAGAATATCCAGAACAGCAATTTCAGTATCAGCAGGAAGATTCGGGTGTTTTCCGCATAAATCTTCAAGCGCTTGAGCAACGGCCTGAGCAGCACTACGGTGGCCAGACCCTACTGAAGCATGAGCGACTATGACAAGAGGACGGTCTGAATTTTCATCACAAGTAGTGGTTATCATGACGCCCCCTTTCATACTGTCCTGTATTTTCTCTCATCAGTTTCATCAAGCATTATGCCGCCTGATTACTATAAAGCATCGGAAACCCGATGCTTTATATCATTACCAATATATGTGTTTTTTAGTGTATATCACCTAGCAAAAGGCTTAACTAAAAGAAATGAATTAGTTGCAAATCTTGCCAGGATTCAAAATCATATTCGGGTCAAATACCTTCTTAATGCCCGCCATCAAATCAATAGCAGTATCGCCCAAAGATTCACGCAAGTATTCTTTCTTGGCATAACCAATACCGTGTTCGCCCGAAACCTGGCCGCGCAGTTCAGTGCACTTTTCGTATGCCGCTTGCATAACCTTAGAAGTGCGCTCCATAAATACATCTTCGTCCATATCGTTTGCACAGCAATAAATATGCAAGTTGCCGTCGCCCGCATGGCCAAAGGAGCGAATACGCATTTCGTATTTATCACCAATTTCATGGGCATATTCCAAGAATGTTGGAATCTTATCCACGGGAACAACTACGTCCATTTCGTCAATCAGGTCGGTCTCAGCTTCAATGACAGTCAAAAATGCACTACGAGCCTCCCAAACAGCACGTTTATCAGCCGGATGGCTTAATACTAACGTGTCATAAGCTCCCATTTCTTCACCGATCTCAGCAAGAATTTCAGCACGCTGAAAAATTTCGTCCTGATCATTGCCGTCTAAGGTGACCAAAATATAAGCGCCCGCTTCCCTACCATCAATAACAGTAGGAATGATCTTGTTGCCCGTGTAATTTGCAGAAGAATCTACAATGTCACGTTCCATAAATTCAATGGACTGTGGACCTAAACCAGCAAGCTTTATCTTTGGTACCGCAGAAATCGCTTCCTCGATATTTGCAAAAGGAAGAATAAAGCTAATATCTTCTTTTGGATTAGGGATAAGCTTCAAAGTAAGTTCAGTGATAACACCTAACGTACCTTCGGAGCCAATCATCAGGTGAAGCAAACTATAACCAGAGCTGGTCTTGGTAACCGAACGGCCCAATTCAAGAATTTGACCATTTGGCAAAACAACCGTCATAGCCAAAACATAATCACGCGTAGTGCCATACTTTACTGCACGCATGCCACCAGCATTGGTGCTTACATTACCACCAAGAGAACCCGTTTTCTCGCCAGGATCAGGTGGATACATCAAATCATGCTCAAGCGCATCTGCCGCCAAATCACACAGGCGAACACCAGGCTGAACATGAACGAAAAGATTGTTCATATCATAGTACAGAATTTTATCCATACGCATGGTACACAAAACAACGCCGCCAAATAATGGAGTTGCGCCGCCAACAAGACCCGTACCAGCACCACGCACCGTTACGGGAATCTTATTATCGTTACACAACATCATAATGGCAGCTACTTCAGCAGTGCTTTCAGGTAGGCATACCACCTCAGGCATATTAGTGCCGTAGATAGGCATTTCGTCATGAGAATAGTCAGAGCTAATGTCGTCACCAACATAGCAATTTTCTTCACCAACTATCTTTTTAAGTTGCCCAATAAGTTCAGGGGTGAGCTTGTTGTACTCTGCCATCGCAACCTTCCAAATAAATAAGTGCTAAATACATAATGGATGCATACAAAACAGAACCATGGTGCCCTGATGAGCCAATTATTATGACGAGCAAGACTAAAAGTTAACGCTTTGTATGATCCCCACCGACATTTGATCTTATCGCAGGAAGAAAGCGTATTTTTTTCTGCATAGGTAAAGCCTACCGCTTAGCGGGCAAACGGCATGAACATGCCCGCCGCATTTCTACGACGGACTATCAATATCCCAAGACACAACAATACTAAAGCAGCTATTTGCCACCATGACGCTCATATTCCCCATTACCATGATGGCCTGATTGATTTGAATTGTCTCCTGTTTCTGTGTCTGGGGCTACTCCGTCTTCAGAGGAAGTGCTTACACCCTTTTCTGCTGCTAACGACCGCAATTCTGACATGGTCATAGTAGCTACTTCATCTGCAGAAATATTAACTCCAGCATCATTTAAAGCACGCCATACTTGGTATTTACCCATGCCTAGTCCTGTCTCATGGGCTTCGCGGTGCTCATCTTCAGTCACCCGTGAACAATGCACCCCTTGCCCAGCAGACTCAAAGCAATTCTGACTTGCTGATTCTAAATGAGAGCACTGGTCATTATTATTGCCCGCCACCGTTACGGAAACTGCAGCATCATTTGTTAAATAGCCGCTCGCCTCCAACGCATCATCGAGCGCTTGAATGGCATCTACGTAGCGCATTCCTGTTAGTGATGTTTGGCTCAACAGCGTTGCTCCATCTTCATTAACGCCTTCTGCGCTTACCACATAATCAAAGCAGTTTACTCCTAGTTCGATTGAAGGATTTATGTCTATACCAACATAAGCTGAAGGTGTGTTGTAAGCATACGCGCCACCACCTATTCCAAGCGCTATCAGAACTGCACAGGCTGCAAGAGCAATTTTTGTACGCATACTCGAAAGTATGTGAAAGCGTTTTTCAGCATGGATGACACTTGCTTGCGGAGACTGAGCTGACGCTCCTTGTTTTTTGCTGGCGGCATGGTTTGTGTTGGAAGTATGATCCGCACCTGCGATGCGTTCCGTGCTTGCGGCGCGTTCCGCGCTTGCGGCGCGATTCGCAATAGCAGTGCTCGCCATGTTGTTATAGTCCGTAATGGCAGCGTGTTCCTTCTTATCAGCGCGTTCCATTTCAACAGCACATTCTTCTTCAGAAGTGCATGCCTGATTAATGCGCGCATCTTCGATAGCTGCTAACGTTTTAGCTTTCAGCTTTTCTGGCGCATGTATTTCATCGAAGGTATCGCGCAGGCGTTTTTCGATGTCACTCATTGCAATACCTCCCGTAGTTTCTTTTTTCCTCGTGATATCCAGGAATATACCGTGCCTTCAGGTTCTCCGGTGATTTGGGATATTTCACGTGCGGAATATCCCTCATACAAAGATAAGTACAATTCCGTTTTGGGCGGATCTCCCAAGGAATCCATCGCATCAAGTATTTCCCGAAGACCTTCATTGGGATTTTGAGCCTGCAAAGCCTGGCTATCTGCAAGCTCACCATCGGAATCCAGACGATCATCCAAAGACGTATTTTTGGTACGCTTCGCCTTTAGAAAATCCTTACATGCGTTTATTGCTACCCGCAAAAGCCAGGCTTTCTTATGCTCTTCACTGCGAAACGATTGGTCGTAAAGCGCGTATTTCATAAACGTATCCTGAAAAACGTCTTCCGCATCAACCGCAGAAAGGTACACAAGACACGCACGCCACACCGCATCAGCGAAAGTGTTCATGGTTTGTTCTATGTCAGAAGGATCACGCATAGTACTTATTAGTTTATAACAGGTCCGAACAGCGAATTAAGAAGGGACTGCTTAACAACGTCCGAAATGATTCATGTCGCCATTCCCATTACGGTAAGCGTTTCCGCATCCGTTACCAACTCCCTGATTGCAAGTAGGATTACAGTTTCCTCCATTAGCACACGTTGCGTTTTGGCCAGCATTTGCCGCGTTCTGACCAGCATTGGCTGCATTTTTACAGTTACCTGCTCCGTAATTTGGACAATTTTCATTTTGGCAAATACCGTCACTGTTTTTACAGGCGCTTCCACAAACTGAACAGGTATTATCAGCATTCTGGCAAACACCATTGTGGTTGGAGTTGTTGTGGCAATTGTCGCAAATGCCATCGTTGTTGGCATCAATAAATCCATTAGGACACGATGCATTTTGTTGTGAAGTTGCAGCATTTGAAGACGAAGCTTTCTGCTGCAAGATTGCCGCATCCACATTAGAAGTTGTTGCATCGGTGCTCAGTGTTTCGCTTTGCGCTGAATCGTTCTGAGTTGCAGCTTGCGCAGATGGAACCGAACAGCCCGAAAGCACTGATACGCAGGTAAGAGCAAGCGCAATCATCGCCACCGCAATAGCTGCTCGGAAGGCCATCGATTTTCTACTTACAGCTGCCTGATTTCCGCTTACTGTTGCTTGAATTCTGCTTACCGCTGATTTTCCGCTTAGCGTTGTTTGATTGCTATTCTTCATGATTTCACACCTCTTTGTTGTTTCCTAAGTTTCCCTATTCACTAAGAACACGAACGAGCTGTGTAAATCCTTGCAACTTTTTAAAAATTTATTTCTTGATACTTAAGACCATGTTCTTTGAGCCGTGTCATACGAATTTCTACTTTTAGCACGTACGGCACAACGCCCCAGCTAAAGCTCGCGAATTCGCGATGTGTGCCACCCGAGCTCATTGACACGCTAATTTTCGGAAATGCAGCAGCGGTTTCGCCCAACATTACTGCCGTAATAGGACTGGTTTACTGCATCATTGCAGCTATCGCATTGATACTGAGTATCCGAAAATAATAAAACGCAACTCTTGGATATTAAATATAGTACGTTGGAGTATTTAGAATTGAATTTTGAGCTCTCTGTGCCAAATATGATGCCGTTGGGGGCATTTGAAATAGGTTTATGCTTGCATTGTTGGATTTACAATGTAACTATCCAAGCGTTTGAGGTAACAAACGCATTTTCGCTCGCGTAAAACCCCTAAAACCATTCCGAATGCTTGCCCCCAAATCGCATTATTTGACATGGAAAGCCGAAAACCCTGGTTCAAATGCCCCCAAATAGGGTTATTT
>USPD01000022.1 GCA_900556585.1 uncultured Eggerthella sp. | reverse complement strand
TGAAACTCCTAATTTAAAAACAGGTGCGATTCTTTCGTTGGTCGGAATAATTGTTGCAGTTGGCATCATGGTAATTTCGAAGAAAAGGAAGAATAAAAGATAGAACAGCTTTTGTAACAGTAAGATACAAATGAGCAGCAAGTATTTGTGCAGACAACTATTTTTGGTTATAAGGTAATAAGACAAACGCATCACTTCGAAGAAAAGGTATGTCGATGGTAAAGCATAAACTGTCTAACATCGTATTGAAAATTGCAGATCATATGCAGGATTATCCAGACGTGTACTATCGTGTTGATAGTACTGCTGGTGGATCTGCTCAGTATTTAGACAATGAGTGCGCATTAGAGATTTCTGGAAAAGTTGACTTCCTTACCTATTTCAATTCGTGTTCAGTTGCTAAATGGGAAAAATATACAGGTATTCAAAGGGTCAAATTGCATCTTGATCTGGTTGGCGATGCATGTGCTATTCAGTTTGTTGGAATGTCCCATAAAGACAAAACCCCAACAATTCTTGCCGAAGGACAGCGCTTAATAAATGGTACAGAAGAAAATGGGCATACTATTTTTGAATTAGATGCACCACAGACTGATAAGGATATTCTGAGCTTTGTTCTCCAGGTTCGTGGTTCTGCAAAGCTTTATGATGCTTATTATTATGTCGAAGTAGAGGAAAGCGCTATCAATCCAGTTAAGCTTGCACTTTCTACTACCACGTTTAAAAAGGAGCAATATATAGTTCCCAATATCGAACTGGTGAAGCGTGAAGTTCTAGGATCAGATGATCCCGTGGCTAAAGCGTTTCATATGTTTGTAGTGGATAATGGTCAAACATTGGACGCAGAGGCTCTGTCTGATGGTGGTGTAACAGTTATTCCTAATAAAAATGTTGGTGGTGCTGGCGGCTTTGCTCGCGGCATGATGGAAGCTTTGGCTTCTGATGCTGGATTTACGCACGTTTTGCTTATGGATGACGATGTTAAAGTTTCCTCTGAAAGCTTGAAACGTACGTATAATTTGCTTGCACTGGCGCAGGGCAAATACAAGAATGCTTTCATAAACGGAGCCATGCTTGCTATTGAAGAGCCTAATCAGCAGTTTGAAGATGTTTCGTTTGTTATTAAATCTGGCGCTTATCGTAGAGTAAAAGAAGAGGCTCTTTATATTGATAAGCTTTCTGACATTGCAGAAAATGAAGCGGTTAACGTAGAAGTGCCTGATGCGTATGGTGCTTGGTGGTATAGTTGCATCCCGCTGAATGTGGTTCGCGAAAAAGGTTTGCCACTTCCATTGTTTGTTCGCTGCGATGATGTTGAATATGGTATGCGAACCAAGCCAACGTACATGACTATGAATGGCATTTGTGTTTGGCATGAAGGGTTTGAGGGTAGATTCCGCCCTTCAGTTGATTGCTATCAATATATCCGTAACTTTATGGTCATGATCGCAATGGATGATTGTGCTTCAGAAAAAATGTTTGTTGCGCGCTGGGAACGCAACATTCATTTGCATATGCGTACTATGGAATACAACACGGTAGAACTTTTCTTAGACGGTATGGAGGACTATCTAAAGGGTCCCGAATATCTTGCAAACGTAAGCGGCGAAGAGCTTATGAAGAAAAATGGTGCCAAAAATGAAAAACTGGTACCTGTTGAAGGCTTTGACCCTGAAATGATTTCTTTTATGAAACATAGCAAGCGTGCATTTGGTGGAAAATCTCATATAGGTCAATTCTTGCGTTTCTGGCGAACGCTGCCATACGATCGCCATTTATTGCCCGATGTTTTGTTGCGTGATAAGCCAGAAGCAGTTTTTTATAGTGGCTTGTCCGTCCTTTCGCCTCGTTCTATGGCAACAAAAACCTTAGTTGCATTTGACTTAGAGGGCAAGAACGCAGCCGTTCGTCACATGGATCGGGATCGTTATCGTGAATTAACGGATAGGTTTAAGCGTCTAAAGAAAGAACATGCTGAACGTGGTGCTGAAGTTCGTGCGGCATACAAAGAAGCAAAACCTTGGCTCACCTCTTGGGATTTTTGGAATGAGTACTTGGGTACTGATTTAAAGCCAGCGGAATAGTTAACTAAGCTGGTTGTTTATATATTCAATTTCTGGGTGAAAGCTTAAACCTTCTAGGTTTCCTTTTAGGATGGTCTTTAAGCGTTCACCCTTTTTGCTTCTTGCTTTAGTTAGCACCAAAAAGGCATGGTATAAACCGCGCACAAAAATGTAGCCGTAGCCTTTAATTCCTTCGCGACGGTAAAATACAACGTCATTGCGATAAGCAAGCTTATAACGACTAATTTTTTCTTCTGAATCTAGCGCGATATTGCCTACACCGTTGCTTTTAGATTTATGGGTTACTACGCTTGTCCCTACAACGTAGCAGGGATATTTACGCGAAATACGACGAGTAAATTCCCAGTCATCAGACCAAATGAAAAAGTCCTTAATTGGCAGACCAAGCTCTTTAATAATGCGTGCCGGAACAAAAAGCGAAACAAATGAAGCTAAGGTTGCTCGTTGTATTTCTGGGGAAAAATCAGTGATATTTTTTGTAAGTGGGTGGCGTTGGGTGTTCATGGTGCAAATACTGCCATCAATCCAACGGCATACGCTACTTAAGTATCCGTAAGCGCCATTTAGTTTTGCATCAGCATTTAGGAATCCAAGAAGGGTATCCTCATGTGGCATGCAGTCGTCGTCCATAACCCATACATAGTCGTAGCCTTCTTCGACAGCTTTTCGCATGCCGTAATTGAAGCCGCCAGCACCGCCAAGGTTTGAACCAGTGTTGTAATAATGGATAGGACGTGTAGTTGATGCTGTGTCTTCTGTGGCGAATAGTAAAGGCTTTAATACTTCTGCTGTTCCGTCGGTGCTTGCATTATCAATAACTAAAATATCAAGTGTAGTTTCTGCTGCTTGAGGTGCGTCAGAATAATCTTGCGCTTGTAAGCAGTTGAGGGATTCAAGAAGCAAGTCTTTTCGATTGTAGGTAACAACGACAGCGGCAATACGTGGCATAAAAATCCTTTGAATGTAGTTAACGTAGATAGTTTACCAATAGATGCTTAATGAGGCTTAACTAAGTTGAATCTTACTAGACCATACCTAACTAAGTTATGATTTGGTAGTTTATAAACTAGTAACATACGATATAGCAAAGTTTAAAGTGGCTTGCAGCCGAGCTTGCTAATGAATTGGAACGCGCGCCGTATCTGTCATAATGTAAGTCCCCGTTGCAAGCATTACTGTTCCATTAATTTAGCAGGTGTTTATCTTATTCAGTTATAATGTTACGGCCTGAAACACAAAGGTGTATTGTTGC
Source organism: uncultured Eggerthella sp. (assembly GCA_900556585.1). Classification (GTDB taxonomy): domain Bacteria; phylum Actinomycetota; class Coriobacteriia; order Coriobacteriales; family Eggerthellaceae; genus Anaerotardibacter. Next base: position 13,171 of record USPD01000022.1, on the reverse strand, counting down.
AAAGGCGTATTACAATAAGTAATAGTTTTATTCTTTTATGGATTTCGACGGTGCTTGTTATTTAGCGGCAACCGCCATCAAGATAGAACGAGGTACGCACGTGGGTTGTGCAATTATTGGTTGCGGGAAAGCGCTTCCTGCTCTTGATGTTACTAATGACGACATGGCAAAACTGGTTGATACTAGTGATGAATGGATTTCCAAACGTACTGGTATTAAAAGTCGCAAAGTTGCCATCACAGAAACCACGACTGACTTAGCAGAGCAAGCTTCGCGTCAGGCTATGGGCTGGATTGAAGGTGGCTATAGCGAACGCGAAATCAATCCAGAAGAAATTGATCTTGTTGTTTTGTCTACCGTAACAGCAGATGTTCTGGTGCCTTCGAACGCCGCAATTATTCGTCGCCGTTTAGGATTGAAAAATGCTGCTTGCTTTGATCTTAATGCAGCTTGTTCGGGTTTTATTTATGCTCTTACGGTCGCTGAAGCTATGGTTGCAGCAAGTGCTATCGCTAAAAATCGCAGTGATATGGTTCGCGCACTGGTTATTAGTGTGGATCGCCCCAGTCGCATTACTAACTGGGAAGACCGCAACACCTGCGTGCTTTTAGGTGATGGCGCTGGTGCGGTTGTTATTGAATACGACCCATCTCGTGCGGGTATTCTGAGTACCTATATTGCCAACGAAGATGATGTGCATAATTCGCTTACCTGCCCAATGCCGCTTGATGTGGTACCACCATTCGATGAAAACGGCGTGAACTTCGATGCGCCCAATCAGCCCGAAAAAAGTCATGGTTCCATTGATGAAGAGCTAGGTATTGTGGAGTCACTTGAGGCAGGGGCGCCTCGTAATGTGCTTCGCATGAACGGTCAGCAAGTGTTTAAGTTTTCTGGCCGTGCTATGAAGCAGGCTGTTTCTGAAGTGTGTCAACGAGCCGGCGTTCCTATCAATGAAGTAAAACTTGTGGTTCCTCATCAGGCAAACGAGCGCATTATTGATTTTGGTGCTCGTCGTATGGATGTAACTAAAGATCTTTTCCAGGTGTCTATTGCTCACCGCGGTAATTCGTCGGGCGCAAGCGTCCCAATGGCGCTGGCGGATGCATATGAACAGGGTGCAATTCATAAGGGTGACAAGATTGTTCTTGTTGCGTTTGGTGGTGGCTTTACGCTTGGTGCCGTGTTGTACGAAGTGTAAATCGTTTACCTGCTTGACATACAATTATTCCTAACAAAATGGTACTCTTTGAGTATCTTTTTGTTTATATGAACCTGATAAGGTGATTTTTATGAATATCTCTGCAGAAGGCTCTCTTATGAATAGTCAGAATTCGCCGGCCGCGACAAGTTCTCATGCACCAACTTCCTACACAAAGCAGGTGCAAAAATTAGCAGCAGCTCTCGAGCCATATCTCATAGAAAAGCGTCGTTTCTTCCATGCTCATCCAGAACTCAGTGGGAAAGAAGTGAACACTACGGCTGCTATTGCGGAAGAACTTGATGCGATTGGCGTTGAGTATGCTTATCTACCTGATTTTGAACCAGGTTCAGCATCTCTTGCTTATAATCAGTCTCCTGAACTTGATCGTATGAAGCAGGCATCTGTCCAAGTGCTGAATAATTCAGAAACTGCCATAGATCCTTTTTCGGGCCTCATCGTAACCATTAAGGGCGAAGCCCCTGACGCTTATGACGAACAAGGTCGTCCGCGCCATCGCATTGCATTGCGCTCCGACATTGACGCGCTGCCCATTGCTGAGCAAACTAACGCGCCCTACGCTTCTCAAAATGAAGGCGTTATGCACGCCTGTGGTCATGATTGCCATATCGCTATGATGCTAGGCGCCATTCGAATCCTGCATGAACTTCGTGCGAACTTGCGCGGGGAAGTGCGTGTTCTGTTCCAGCCCGCAGAAGAAATATCTATTGGATCGCGTCGTATGATTTCGGCTGGTGCATTGGATGGGGTGGAATCTATCTACGGTGCGCATATTTGGAGCGAAGTGGAAGCGGGGACGGTATCTATTGATTCTGGTCCACGCATGGCGAATACAGACTGGTTTCGCGTGGATGTGAGCGGATCTAGTGCTCATGGTGCCATGCCTCACAAGGGGGTAGATGCTATTGTAGTTGGTGCCGCCATCATCGATGCGCTTCAGGTAGTGGTAAGTCGTGATGTTTCTCCGTTTGACCCTGTGGTGCTTACTATTGGCGAATTCCACGGTGGTGTAGCGCGTAATGTCATGGCGGGCACATCGTACCTAACAGGAACCGTGCGTTCGTTCGATCCTAAGGTGCGCGAGTTTTTGCGTGAGCGCATGGAATTTATGGTGCACCATGTGGCGCAGTCCTATAGTGCAAAGGCCGAATTTGAATGGCAAACAGGTAACTCGGCACTTATCAACGATAGGACATGCGCTCGTCGTGCTGTGCGTTCTGCTATAAAAGTGCTGGGAGAAGATGCGCTTGCAAAGTATGAAGGAACTTTGTCTGGCGAAGATTTTTCGGAATACTTACGAATAGTCCCTGGTGTATTTGTGTTTGTGGGTGCCAGAAATCCAAGCATTGGGGCGGATCATCCACAACATAGTTGTTACTATGAAGTGGATGAAAGCGTGCTCGTATCAGGTTCGCAGCTTGCCGCCCAGTATGTGTTTGATTTCTTAAACGAAGAAGTTTCTTAGCTTGCGATTCAACTTAGCCTGCGTTCCAGCCGCCATCAACTACTAAAACGTCACCGCTAATATAAGCGGAGTCTTCGCTTGCTAAAAACAAAGCTGCCTTTGCAATTTCTTCAGTGCTGCCAGGTTCGGGTGCGCAAGCCAATACGGGTTGAATGCGACCATAACCATTAGGGTTAGGCATGCCCATGGAGGTTGCAATTTCTGAAGCGATACCGCCCGGTGCAATAGCGTTAGCGCGAATGCCATCTTTCATGTACATGTAGGCGGTGTTCTTTGTCATGGAAATTACCGCTGCCTTTGAAGCGCAGTAAATTGCACCAGCGCAGCTACGCATAGCGCCAAGGGATGCAACATTTACGATGGTGCCGCCATTGCCTTGCTCTAAGAAAACGTTAACAGCTTTGCGCATTGCGCAGAATGGTCCAAAAGTGTTTACTCTCAGTACTTGTTCATACTTTTCATTGGTGGCGTCGCCAATAGGGCTCATATCATCCATGATACCCGCATTGTTTACAAGAACATCCAGCTTGCCAAACTTTTCTACGGCGAAGTCAATCATGCCTTCACAAATTGCCTGGTCAGAAACATCTCCCGGATAAATTTCTACGGTACCTGGAGTATCTGCAAGCGATTTCTTCAATGCCTCTAGACGCTCTTTGCGGCGGGCAACTGCTACAATTTGCGCGCCTTCAGCAGCAAACAGGCGAACAATAGCATCGCCCATGCCAGAAGAAGCACCTGTTACTACGGCTGTTTTTCCTTCTAACTTCATAAGGGGCACCTCTTTCGGTAGGTAAAGGCCTTATTACCTTTAATCAAAAGTACTCCAGCTTGCAAAAGAGAAGACCGCAAGTCTGACAAGCGGTCTCAAATAGCTCTATTCAGGGTTAACGGTATCTAGCAGCGGATAAGCGGCTTGCTTAGTGCTCCGAATAATGTAGTAACGTCCAAAATTATGAGCGGTATGCTTGATAGTTAGTTAGGTAGTTGAAGCGCCTTAGCTAGTCCAAGGTTTGTCGAAATCTGGTTCCAAGCTGCCATCATCAGGACGATTGAATAGCGTTTCTTGGCCGCAGTTCTGACAGGTGCCAACCAAAACCTTATGTTTATGAAATAGGGTGTAATACAAATAGATCAAAGCAAATGCAACTGAAAAAGCGGGCATTACAAAAAAGAAAATGATTACTGCAACAAGTGCGCCTACGTGAATGTACCACTTTGATGGAACACGACGTTTATCAGGAACATATTCCATGTCGGTGCTGCCGCAGTTGGGGCAGGTAATTACGGGCTTGTTGTCTTTTCTTTTATTAGGGTTTGTGGGCTCATATTTTTTATTTTTTGCCATCCCGATCCCTCTCCAATGAATATGCTTGCATTATTCATGACCACATATCATAAACACGCTTAAAGCTGGATAAGAAGCTTGTGCTTTACTAGTTGTTGGTGGTGCCTTTCTAATAATATGCAAAGAGTCTGCTTGCCATTTGCGTTAACCGCGGACGGTATGCTGTTATTAAAGGTATCCACTTACTATAAGCAGTGCATATGAAATGTGGTTGCCAAGATTGAATCCACAAAGGGTATCAATAAAGGCAACCACATAAGGGTAACACGTTCATATGGGGAAGGGTGAAATCAGGAGTCAAATCCCCACATTTTTACTTCTGTTTCCAAATTAACATCGAATTGTTCTTTTACGGCAGCCTGCACATCGCGAATTACTTGTAGGATGTCAGCTGCTTTGGCATCACCCGTGTTTACGACAAAGCCTGCGTGTTTGGTGGAAACTTGTGCGCCACCAACCGTATGACCTTGCATGCCTGAATCTTGAATAAGCTTACCTGCAAAATAACCTGTTGGGCGTTTAAAGGTGCTGCCTGCGCTCGCCATTTCTAAAGGTTGTTTGGCGGATCGGCGTGCTGCTAAATCATTCATTCGTTCTTGGATGGCATCGGGCGTATCGGGGTGAAGCTCAAGTTCAACTTCTAGTACAATTAATCCTTCATCGCCCATCATGCTATGGCGATAACTCCAGTCTGCCTTTTCAGCAGGGATGGATTGTATTTCGCCATTGGGGTAGAGGCAAGTAACCTTGCGCGCAACATCTTTGAATTCTCCTTCATAGGCGCCGGCATTCATGATGGCGGCTCCGCCAATAGACCCTGGAATTCCGCTCGCAAATTCGTAGCCGGCAAGTCCTGCAGCGCATGCTGCCTTTGCAACTTCTTCATTGGTGGCACCAGCTTGCGCATGAACAGTAGTGCCGTCAATAGTGATGGAGGCCATAGAGTTACCAATTTCAATTACAACACCACGTAGACCTTCGTCGGATACCAATAGATCACTTCCGCATCCAATTACCCACCAAGGCATGTTGCACTTTTTTGCTGCTGTAATGGCTCCATGAATTTCTTCAGCACTAGTAGGACGGACCAAATAATCGGCAGGACCGCCTACCTGGAACGTGGTGTGTCGAGCCATGGGTTCATCGCATAGAATTGCATGATTGCTAAAAGTTTTGGTAAGCGCCTGGAATAAGGCGTCAGTATTTGCTGTGGTTTCCATAAGTACGTCTTTCTGTATGCGGTTTGTGTCTCTCTGTATTTTGCATCCCTCTGTACTTCGCGTCCCTCTATATGTGTAGTAGGTCACGTTTTCTGCCGAGTATGTATTCGGCAATTCTTTTGAAACGTAGTGTAGCGCACAAATGCTTTTATGCTACGTAGTGCTCGGTCTGTTAACGCATTGTTTATGTGTGCTGACACAACGCCTCTTCTAGTTCAGTTCTTGTGCCTTTATTTGTGCTATATAGTGAACCTTGCATTACGATAGCAGTGGGGTACAATGCATCAGCAGTGGGGAAACGTTGCATTTTGAGGCGTATTTCGTTGTGTTTGTGATGCAATAGAGGGGGTTTGCATGGAAAAGTATCTGTTTTGGGGAGCTTTTGCCTTTGCATACCTGATCAACGGCATTACGGGTTTTGCAGGCAATATTTTTGCTATGCCTGTAGGTATGGTTACTATTGGGCACGAAACTTCCATCACTGTGCTTAACTGCACCGGATTTCTTGCAAGCGTCATGATTGCTGTAACAAGCTTTAAGCATATTGTTTGGCGTGAAGTAGTAAAAATGTCCGGCATCATGATCGTTTTTATGTGTGTCGGTGCTTGGATTAATACCATTGCTCCACTTGATTTTCTTCAAAAAATTTATGGCGTTGCTATTTTGGTTATCGCGATTCGCGGGCTTTTCTTCAACAAGGAAAATAAAATGCTTCCTGAATGGATGCTTATTCTTATAGTTGCTATTGCAGGTATCATTCAGGGCATGTTTGTTTCGGGTGGTTCATTTCTGGCAATTTATGCACTGCAGAAACTAAAAACAAAAGAAGAATTTCGTGCTACCACTACGGCTGTGTGGACCATTCTGAATAGCACCTATGGCTTATTCGGCGTTATCCGCGGCGATCTTTCTGGCGATGGCTGGCTGATTTTGTTGGTGTGCATTCCGTTGCTGGTACTTGTTACTTGGCTAGGCGGACTTATTCAAAAGCGCATCAGCCAAGAACAATTCATAAAAGCAAGCTATGTGCTGCTGATTGTTGTGGGTTTGGTGCTGTTCTTTAAGTAACGTTCGTTTGCTTATTAGCCTTCAGGCGTGCAAAGTCGCACAAAATGCGAATATCGTTCAAAGCATAACGACTATCTGTTGGCCTTCAAACGTGCAAACAAATTAGTGCTGTTTTGGCGTACCCACGAAATAACAGAGCTCTGCATCATGGTTAAGTTCACGTTGCCCATGCGTAAAGGACACAATACAACGCCCATCATTTTGGTTCGCGGTTTGGCAAGTTTAAGTGCTTCGCGTGCCTGTGGGGTAGAAATCATTTCACGAATGGCTGCTTTCTTTTCTGCTGAAGAAAGCGTGCAATTTTTATTCGTGACGTTTTCAATGCAGCCAACTAAACGCTCTGCGTAGCGCCGCGCTAAAAACTCGCGGACTTCAGGAGTATCAATATTCCAGTACTTGAACAACTCTTTCATCCATTGGTGCTCTTCTTCGCGCTTGTTGTACATGTCGGCGCGGTACTTGGTGTTTTCGCTTTCTGCTCGAGCGCGCAAGAAATGATAGTAGTGGCCGTCTAGGCAACCTACGCGGTCAACATCACGCATTACATCTAAATTGAAGGGCAAATCGTCCCAGAAGGTGGTGGGGAAGCGAAGGTTGTGTTCGTTTAAATATTCGCGACGATACAGTTTATTCCATGGTGCATACAGAAGCTGTGCGTCGAATAGCTTATACGCTTCATTGCGGAATTCATCACGTGATGCAAATATTTTGTCAGGAGCATTGCGAAATTCGCGATAATAGCGCCCCTCATTGTCGTAATACGTATCAATCGTGAAACCAGTTACTAATAAATCAAGGTTGTTTTCGGAAGCGACCTTGTACATGTCAGCAAGCATGTTCTTGTCGCACCAGTCATCGCCATCCATGAAGTATAGATACTTGCCGCGGGCAATAGCAATAGCAGCATTGCGAGCGCTTGCAGCTCCCGCATTTTTTTGGTGGATTACACGAATACGCATATCGTCATCGGCTAGGCGATCGCATAATATACCGCTGTTATCAGTGCTGCCGTCATCTACTAAAAGTATTTCATAGCTAGAGAATGTTTGGTTTTGCAGGGAATTGACGGCGCGACGAAGCCATCGCTCTACGTTGTAGATCGGAATAATAATGCTTATTGAAGGGCTGTGCGACAACGAATTTTCCCCCATAACAACCAATATAGGTAACCAAACGCAACAAATAAGTTACGAAATATAAGCTCACCAAGTCATTCTATACAAATCGGTGCTTGTAAATTGTGGAGAGCGTATGTGTTCAAAGTACCTCCATGTATTTAGCGAATTACAGGGCAATTTAGCGTCATAGCAAGCTGCTATTACTTTAAACTGCTAATAATCATTGACAATTAATCGTGGAGGCTTCGAAATCGTGACCGATACGGTATATAATCGGTGTTTGGCGTATTCGTAAATCCTGAACTTCGATTCGCCAAGTTAGTAACGACGCAAAATAGAACCAGGAGGGTAAGCATGAATTGGGCTGAATATGCCGTGCTCTTCTTGGTGTCTGGGCTAGTTACTATTGCGCTTATTCCTTTCGCGAAACGCTTGGCCGTTCATTTTGATGCTATTGATTACCCCAGTGCTCGCCGCGTGAATATGCTGCCTATTCCTCGATTAGGTGGCGTTGCTATTTTTGGAGGCATTATTGCGGCAATCATCGTGCTGTTTGTAGGCATGACTTATTTCGGGTGGGAAAACCCGTTTACTCCTAATGACGATATTACCCCTAACTACGTCGGCGTGTTTATTGGCGTTGTGGTTATGTTTGGCGTTGGTGTAGTGGATGATATTGTGGATCTAAGCCCAAAAGCTAAGTTTTTAGGCCAGGTAGTAGCTGCCTGTATTGTTGCGGGATCGGGTTTGTTGTTGGCGAACATCCATAATCCTATTGGAGATGGTTATATTGAATTTGGGTGGGTGGCTTATCCCCTAACCGTGTTTTATTTGGTGGCGTTTGCAAACGTTATCAACTTAATTGATGGTCTTGATGGACTAGCTGCGGGTATTACTGCAATTTCTGCCGTTACTATTTTGGTATTTGCGGTTATAACTGATCGTCCCGATGCTGCCGTGTTTGCGGTATTGCTTCTGGGTGCATGCATTGGTTTTTTGAAGGATAACTTTTATCCAGCCTCCATTTTTATGGGTGATTCAGGCGCGTTGCTTCTAGGTTTTTCGCTAGGAATTATTTCTTTATTTGCGGTAGCGCGTTCTGCTTTGTTTGTTTCTTTGCTGGTTCCTATTCTTGCTGCGGGTGTTCCTATTTTAGATACCTTTTTTGCTATTGTTCGCCGCAAGCGTGAGCATAAACCCATCGATGCTGCAGATAAGGGTCACATTCACCACAGGCTTATGCGTGCCGGATTCAGCCAACGCGCAACGGTGCTTATTATGTGGGCGTGGACTATTATGCTGGCTGCATGTGGCATGGTAGTTACCGTAGCAGATAACTTGGTGCGTATTCCAATTTTCTTGGTGGCGGCAGGCGTTACGGTGTATGCCATTGTGAAGCTTCGCTTGTTAGGCGATGCGTTGAGTCACCACTTTAATCCTCGTAAAAAACCCGAACGCAAAAATCAGAGCGAACCTAGCGCACCTGAAGTAAACAAAAACCAATCAAACGAAAGCTAATCAGGTAGACTAGCATCACAAAATATAATCCGCAGAAGTCAATCAAGCGAGGTTGATCTTGTGGAAGTAAGTTGTACTAAAGTAAGCTTTGGAAAGGCAAACTCTACAAGAGTAAATGCTGTCTATTCGACGCTCTTTAGAGCTTCAATCATGTCAATCTTTGCAAGTGCGCGGTTTGAAAATAGCGCTACCAACCAAGCAAAAAACAAGGTAAGCGCGCAGGCGTATACGTAGCTGATAGGTTCAATAGTTACGGCAAAGTAAATCGAAGGCATCTTAAGCACATAGGTAAGGGATTGGCTGAAGGCATATCCCAATGGAATGCCTGCAATCATCCCTAATGCAGTAAGCAAAATAGTTTCTTTGTTTACGTAGTGATTTACTTCGCGTTTGCGGAAACCTAATACTTTGATGGTGGCAAGTTCGCGAATACGCTCAGAAATGTTGGTGGTCGAAAGTGTAAACAGCACTACAAAAGCAAGCGCAGCAGCCAACACAATAATTACGTACACCACAGTGTTAATAAGTTGAAAAGATTGAGAGAACTCTTCGCTCATCTTCTGGGTGCTGGTAACGCTCATGAATGTTTCGTTGCTTGCTAGCTCATCGGCAAACACTTCTTGCTGATCTGCATCATTGCTGGCTAGATTAATAAAGAAGCCATTCAAATCAGCGGTATTGCCGAAGTATTCTTCGTAGGTACTTTCAGTAATATAGGCGGCATTGCCTAGATAATTATCAATAACGTTTTGCACGGGAACATTAGCTTGATCAAGTGTGCTTGTTTCTATGTGCACGTTGCTTCCAGTGTTCACTTCTAGCAGTTCCGCTGCATTACGGGTGAGCAAAATTCCATCGTTTGTTAATTCGCAAGGAGAATCAGCGGAAGTGCGGGTATTGATGAAGTCAGTTAGGGGAGCACCATCGGGCACAATAAATAATTGCAGGCTCTCTTTTGTGAAGTTTGTGCTTGCGGTACTTGTGTTAGTTGTTTCGGCGTTTGATTTACTTGTTTCTGCTGCTTCAGCGCCCGATTCGCTCGTTGTTGGGTCAGCTGAGCTATTTGTGTCAGCTGTTGCAGCGCTAACTGTAACGCTATCTACGCCAAGGGGCTGTACCGCGATAATTCGGCTGTCTTTTTCTAAGGTTGTAAGAGACGAATCGAAATCATCCTGATTAACAACGGCTAATACGTCATAGCGGTTGATGTCGTTGTATTGCATGTCTGAAAGCGCGTGAACGGAATCACGAATGGCAAAACCGCATACCAGCAACGCCATGCAACCCATGATGCCGAATATCGTCATAAGGAAGCGCTTTTTGTAGCGGAAGATATTACGTGCCGTAACTTTGTTCAAAAACGACATGCGTTTCCATAGCGGGGTAATACGCTCCAACAAAATTCGCGATCCAGCTTTTGGAGCTTTCGGGCGCATGAGAGCAGCAGGAGTTTGCTTCAGTTCTGAACGGCAGGCAATAACTGCTGCACCAGCAATGCCTACGATAAAGAACAGAATGCTGCCAATTCCGTAGAAGGTATCAAATGAATACAGGTATTCAGGAATTTGATACATTGCCTCAAACACAACGCTAAACAGGAATGTGGGAAAGGCGATGAATCCGCAAAATTCGCCCAGTAATCCACCAAGCAAGGAAGCGCCTAAGGCGTACGCAAGGTACTTCATTAAGATGGCATGGCGGCTATAACCAAGCGATTTGTAGGTACCAATTAAGCTGCGTTCTTCTTCTACCATGCGGGTGATGGTGGTAAGGGCAATCAGCACAGCAACAATGATAAACACAACGGGGAATACCAAGCCAATTGCCTCAATGGACGAAGCGTCACTTTCGACGCTGGTATATCCCGCATTGGAGTCGCGCGTTTGAACATACCACTGCGCTTGTTCTATGTCGTCAACTTCCGCACGAGCATCGGCAATTTGTTGTAGGGCGTCAGCTTTGCTTGCTTCGTATTCGCTGCGTTGCGAATCAAGCTCTTCTTGGCCAGCACGCAATTCAGCTTCGCCGTTGGCAAGCTGCTCGGTACCTGTTGCTAGTTCTTGCTTGCTCGAATCAAGCTGAGCGCGTCCCGCAGACAGCGCTGCTTCACCTGTTGCAACCTGGTCTAACTGTTGGCGTAGTTGCTGTTCAGTAGTATCAAGTGTTGCGCGATTTTCAGCTATGGTGGCATCAAACGAATTGAGCGCTTCTGTTCGTGCTGATTCGATTTTTTGAAGCGCTGCCAGGTATTGCTGATACATCTCGGCAGGTAAGTCTGTCTCGGGATTGCTGGGGTTGTCAAACTGTTCGTTAAGCTGATCTATTTGGGCATCAATTTGTGTATTGATTGCAGCTTTACCTGGTTCAATACTTGCTTCAAGCTGAGCGCGTCCTTCGGCTACTTGAGCAAGCCCATCTTCTAGTTGAGTACGTGCGTCAGCTAATTGCGCTGCTTGCTCATCAAGCTGCGCTTGGCTGCTTTCAAGCTGCTGTTGACCACTAGCAAGTTGTTCTTTGCTTGCATTGAGCTCCGCCCAGCCATCATCAATTTGCTTTTGGGCATCTGCCAGCTGTGATTCGGCACTGGCAAATTCATCCTGGGCGGTAGCTTCTTCTTCGTCAATAGTGGCATGCGCGTCTTGCTTTATTTCGTTAGTGCGGGCAAGTTCGCGGTCTGCGCGAAGATTTTCAATGCGGTTTACTAATTCGTCAATGGTTGCAGTGTATTCATCTGAATAACAGGACGTTCCTTCAGTATTGCTTGCAATAAGGTAAATAATGGTGAAGGCGTCTGCCATTTCGGGATCAACTGCATCCTGCGTTACGAAAAAACAGCAATCAGACGAAGCGCTTGCGCGAATGGCGATAGGCCCTGTTGGACTGGTTAGTTCAGTGGGATCAATCACGGAAGCGGTGATGATGTAGTCTACGCGCTTAAATACCGCGTCACTGCTCTTTTCTAGCGTTACGGTGTCTCCAAGGGAAAGCCCCGTGGTTGTGAGGAAGTTTTGGGTAACTGCAACTTCGTTTTCGTTTGTGGGTAGGGATCCTTCAACAATATAGGGTGCATTTATGCCATCAGCAGAAAGTGCCTTTACATCAACACTTAAGCGCTGTGATCCTGCATCGGTATAGGTGGTTTCTTCCCAGGCACCTTCGGCTTTGTCAACGCCTTCAACATGTGCCAGTTCCTGTACATCTTCGGCACTTAAACCGAGGGTTGATTGGATAGAAATATCGTAGAGATGTTGCGAATCAAAGAAGGCATCGGCGGAAGCGCGCAAGTCAAAACATGATGCACGCAGACCGGTAACCATTGTTACGCCAAGAGCGCAAATGACCAAAATGGAAACAAAGCGCTTGCGGCTTTGGGTAATAGTTCGCCAGATGTCTTTTCGAAACGCGCGTGCCATAAGTTGCCTACCATTCAATGTCGGTAATTGGGGTAGGTGCGGGATTCGTTTCTATGGAGGTAACGCGCCCACTGTTTACGTGAATTACACGATCGGCCATGGGCGCGAGGGCGGCATTATGCGTAATGATCAAGGTGGTCATGCCGCTAGTGCGGCACATATCTTGAAGTAGCTGCAAAATCTGCTTGCCTGTGCGGTAATCAAGAGCGCCGGTTGGTTCGTCGCACAACAGCAATTTTGGGTTTTTAGCTAGAGCGCGCGCAATTGCAACACGCTGCTGTTCGCCGCCAGAAAGTTGCGCGGGAAAATTATCCAAGCGTTCGCCCAGACCCACTTGAATAAGGGTTTCGGTGGCGTCAAGGGAGTCAGGGCAAATTTGCGCGGCCAACTCGACATTTTCTTTTGCGGTAAGGGTAGGCACCAGGTTGTAGAACTGGAACACAAAACCCACAGCGGAGCGACGATATTCCACCAGTTCCGTTTCACTGCAGGAAGCAATGTCATGTCCGTCAACCAGTACGTTGCCAGAAGTTGCGCCATCCATGCCGCCTAAGATGTTTAGTGCGGTAGTTTTGCCGGCGCCAGATGCTCCTAAAATTATGGCAAGTTCTCCTGCTTCAACACTGAATGAGGCACCATCGAGCGCACGGATTTCAGTTGCTCCTGATCCGTAGCATTTCACTACATTGTTGAATTCTATATATGCCACAGTAGGCTCACTCCCTCTTGCCTTGTGGTTTTGTGATTGAGATAAAGCGATTTTGGCTAAGACCATTTCCACAGATTCTCATATATAAGT
>USPD01000021.1 GCA_900556585.1 uncultured Eggerthella sp. | reverse complement strand
CGTGAGTGGCAGGATACCGATGAATTCATATTTACAATGAAACCTGAGGGGAATGCCCCTGCTCCTGAGTCCACCGCTGATGTTGTGGTGAATGATGAAACTGCGGATTATACAGCTGATTTGAGCGATATCACTTTTGAAAATCCAGGTGTATACACTTACGTAATTGAAGAGGATAACGACACGAACCCAATTGCGGGGATTGACTATTCTAACGAAACCTATGCTGTAACCATTACCGTTGTTGATAACGGTGAGGGCGCATTGGAGATCAGCAATATTGCGTTTAACCAGCGTTTGGATGTGGACGGACATGAGCCGACGGAGCAGCCAACGATTACGAATAATACCGTAGTATTTACGAACGATTACAATGCGGCTGAGGCTACGACCAATCTGAACGGCACCAAGGTATACAGCGATCAATCAGGGGCTAACCCGAATGCTGCCAATAAGTTCACGTTTGAATTGAAGGCTGTTGGAGGTTATGTGACCGATGGTGGTTCCGCAGCCAATCCGACAATCGATGCAGCGGAAGTTCCCATGCCGACGGGCGCGGATAGCGAGAATCACACCATTACAATCGGTAATAACGGAACGAATCCAGACGGCTTTTCGTTCCAGACAATTGCCTATACGGGTGAACATCTGAACAATACCTATATTTATGAGATTCGTGAGGTTATCCCTCAGGGTGCGACCGACAATCGGGATGGTACCTGGTCTCTGAACGGTATGACTTACGATGGCACGGTTCATACGATTACCGTCGCGGTTACCGATGAAGAGAACACGCAGGATGGCGGCGTGCACATTGTGGCAACGCCCAGCATGACTCCGGGTAAAGTGGAGTTTACTAACACCTACGATCCAACAGATGCAACTCTTTCTGGAGATAATGCAATTCATGGCACCAAGGAACTGCAGGGTCGTGAGATAAAAGACAACGAAACCTTCTACTTCCAGCTTACTCAGACGGGTGGTCCCGAAACGGTACTTGCAAGTCCGGAAACCAAAACCGTCACGAAAGATAGCGGAATGGACTTCAATTTCAGCGACATGACTTTCTCTAAGGTTGGAACATATACCTTTACCGTGAATGAAGTCGCTGATGACAAGGGAACCGAGACGACTGATGGCAGCGGAATGACTTACAGTCAGAATGTTGCAAACGTAACAGTCGATGTAACAGACAATGGCGATGGTACGCTGAGCGCGACTGCGACTTATGCAAATCAGAGCAGTAATGAGACTGGCAAGGCTGTGTTCACCAATGTTTATAAGGCGAGCATGAACTACGGTGCGGAGGGCGCTGGTGGCATTTATGTTACCAAGCAGATGCTCGATCGTCCGATGGCAGCTGGTGAGTTTGATTTCACCATTACAGGCCAAGGTGAAGCTGCGGACTTAACTGCCGATGCCGACAAGAATTTCAAGAATAATTCCGCTGAGGCCGACAGAACCAGTATCATGGCCAAGCTGCAGCGCCTGACCTTTGATGAGACTGGTGCAGGAAAGACGTATACGTTCATCGTAGATGAAGCTGATCCTGCAGAGGGTGCGGCATTGCCGCAGGTTGTTTACGACCAGTCTCAGTACAAGGTCGAGATTGATGTAGTGGATAACGGTAACGGCAGCATGCATACGCTAACCACGGTTACCAAGATCAAGGATTCTGCCGGAAAAGAAATAAATGAGGTAGTGATCGACCGCGCAAATTCTGATGCAGACGGTTATCAAATCCCTAGATTTGGATTTGTGAACGATTACAATCCAACGCCTGTAGAGATGGGTGAGGACACCGATAATCCGATGCAGGTAACCAAGAAAGTAACGGGTGCTCCGTCCGCTGCAGACTATACCTTTACCCTTACGGCAACTGGAAGCAATGTTAGCGCCATTGGCGGTCTTAATGAAAACCATCAGGCAACGGTAACCACCCAAGGAACCATTGCAGCAGATGGAACACAGACCTTAAGCTTTGGTAAGCTGACTTTCGCAGAACCAGGTACGTATACCTTTACGGTTCAGGAAGTGCAACCTGCCGATGATACTGGTTGGGAATTTGATACAACAGCCAGAACAATCACGGTCAAGGTGACAGATGTCAATCCATCTTATGAGCCAGGAGGAGAGGCGCCTCAGTACGATGGCAAACTCTACATCAGCGGAGTAACTGGAAATAATCCGACAATTGAGAATAAGTATGATCATGGCACGGATACCATCGGAGGCGAGACAGATACACCGCTGCAGGTAACCAAGAAAGTGACCGGCTGGGAGACGGATGATGACTTCAACTTCACGCTAACTCCGGTAGAGGAAGAGGGCGTTGACTGGAAAACAGTTGAATATGAAGAGAGCGCCCTTAAGGCTGGCGTGACGGAACATTTCGATGCGGATGATACGCAGGATGCAAAGTTTGGCGAAATTACCTTCACAGAGCCAGGCACTTATAAATTCCAGGTAACGGAGGATCAGGCGAAGGAAGCAGCTCCTGCAGGCTGGGACTACGATGAAAACACCTATACCATTACAGTTGAGGTAAAGGAAACAAATGAAGCTGGTGAGTATGACGGCAGTCTCCATGCGGCGATTACCAGCAATCCAGTTACCTTTGAGAACAAGTACTCTGCCGGTTCCGGTGAGGTTGACGGCGCGACTTCCTTTAAGGGAACCAAGATTATCGAAGGACGCAACGGCCTGGAGGATGAAACATTCGGATTTACTCTGACGAAGGGCAGCGTAGAAGACGGTGTAGATTGGAGCGCTGTTTCCTATAAAGCTGCCGATGCAGAAGAAGCAGTGGCATTTGAAAGCGCAGAAGCCACGGCAGCAATGGAAACAAACAATAATAGTAAAGAGTTTGCGTTTACTGGAACTTTCACCTTTGCGAAGACTGGTACGTATACCTTCAATGTGACCGAGACAGAGCACAACGGAGATGCGTTGCCTGAGCAGACAGCAGAGCCAGTCAACGGTATGACCTATGACCGCCATGTGGGCACGATTACAGTTACGGTATCCGACAACGGTTCCGGTACACTGCAGACAAACGTAGCCTATGGCACAGTTGGCGATGGCGCTGACGAAAATGACATGACCTTCGAGAATAGCTATGCACCTATTCCGGTTGTATACGGTGACGATGCGCAAGAGATTCTCGGCGGCAACAAGAATGTAGATGACAATTCTGGTTCTTACGTTATGGCGGATGATCAGTTCACCTTTATGATGAGGGCGCAGAACGCAGGCAATCCGATGCCTGAGGGACTGAATGTGACTAACGATGACGATGGACGTCCGATTGTTTCAGTAACCAATAAGAATACGAACACGCAGAATAATACGGCGACGTTCGACTTTGGTAAAATTACATTTACAAAGGCCGGTACCTACCAGTACAACATTTACGAAAACGAAACCAATATGCCTGCAGGTGTGAGCCCGCAGAATACAGGTCGAACCTACACAATTACCTTTGAAGTAACAGAGGATCAGGCAACAGGCGTTTTGAGTGTGAATGCAAGCGCTGTGTTAGTTGGTGCGGGCGATCAGGAGAATACCCCGGTTGCGCTGGATGCGATTAACTTTACAAATGTTTATAATGCAACAGCCGTTAGTGGCTCCACTCAGATTTTCAAGACGATGAGCGGGCGTAACTGGCAGCAGGGCGATACCTTTACTTTTGATGTGTCCATGGAAGTTCAGGGTGTTGCGGCAGACGAAATGCCTACGTTCAACTTTGATAATATCGGCGCAACGGTGAAAGATTTTACTTCCGAGGCTGGTAAACTGAGCTACAACATCACCATCACGCCGTCTGCAAGTGAAACGGGCAACACGTATGCGTTCAGCACGGGCAACGCGACCTATACTCACGAGGGAACCTACGTTTACGCCATAACGGAGCGGGATGTGGATCCAACAAGCATTGTAAATGTGGCTAAAGATTCCAAAACCTATACCGTTACTGTTACCGTGAAAAATGTGAATAACGTTTTGGAGCGTACTGTAGTTATCGATCCGAATACGACAAGCGGACGTGTAGACTTTACAAACAGCTTTGTTCCGACTGCATACGAAGGTGTCCCAGAAGGATTTACCTTCAGCAAAGAATTCACAGGTCATGAGTGGACCAAGGATTACAGCTTTGATTTCGAACTGAGAGCGGTAGATGGAGCTCCAATGCCTGCGGATGCGGTGGATGGTGTAAAGACAGTTACTGTCGATGGTCCAGACGAGGAAAATGGAACAACAGCAGCATTTGATTTCGGCAAGATTAAGTATGAAAAAGCTGGAATATATCACTACACCGTAAGTGAGGTTGTGCCGGAAGAGGATACAGAAAACTACAATGCCGGAATTTCCTATGACAGTCATGTAGCTAACGTAACCGTAACCGTTACGGAAGATGAAGACGAGAACGGCAAGAAGACAGGAACCCTTTCTGCAAACGCAGTTATTACGGCAGAGGGTGATGATACGCCGGCGGTCTTTACCAACGATTATGATACGAATGATGTGACAATTGGCGGAAAAGACAGCACAGGAATTGCAGTTCAGAAGACACTTGCAGGCCGTGACTGGGAAGCGAATGATGGATTCAACTTCAAGATTGAAGCGGTAACCAAAGACGCTCCTATGCCAGCTGAGACTGAAATCACCGGTCTTGGAAATGATTCCGGCAAGGAAGCAGCATCGGCATACTTTGGAGATATTACCTTTACAAAAGAAAAGCTGAATGGTGCGTCTTCGAAAGAATTTGAATACACGGTAACCGAGACATCGACGAGTGCCAACGGTGTGACTGTTGATCCATCGACCAGCCGTACCGTGACAGTGACGGTGACGGACGATGGCAAGGGAACGCTGACAGCAACTGCAAATCACGACAACAGCAATGCAACGACAGATGCGGATAAACAGGTAACGGGTGCGGCGGCATTCACCAACACCTATGGTGCAGCTCCCACCGAAGATGCGGTACCGACCAACTTTGCGTTGACTAAGAAATTTACAGGTCATGAGTGGACGGAAGATTACGCATTCGAGTTTGTGCTGACACCAGTAGATGGTGCGCCGATGCCAGTAGAAGACTCAAATGCCGGAGTGACAATTGACGATAACGGCAATGCGCACAAGACTGTAAACGCGCCAAATGCAGAAGGTGATGGTACGGAAGCGACTTTTGACTTTGGAGAAATCACGTACGATAAAGCTGGCGTATATACATATTCGGTAAGTGAAGTGAATGCAGGACAGGGTGGCGTCACCTATGACAGCCATTCAGTGACCATCACTGTAACAGTGACGGACAAGGATAATACTGGTGCATCCACCGGCAAACTGGTAGCTACGGCATCAGTTGCAAACGGTCAGTTTGAAAACAAATATGAGACAAAGGCTGAATACAATGCAGATGGTGCAGGTGGGCTTGATATCACCAAGACGCTGAACAACCGCAATATGACGGCAGAACAGTTCTCGTTCACCATTGAAGCCACAGGCGATAACAAAGAAGCTGCGGCTGGCAAGCTTGGTATCACAGACGGCACAGCAACAACGGTAAAGAATGCGGCTGGTGCTGCAGGCACGGCGACTTCCGTAATAGGCAATCCGTTTGAGAACATCAAGTTTGATAAATCGGATGATGGAGTGACCTATACCTACACCATTAAGGAAGAAGGCACATCTGGCGAAGGTGACTACGCGGGTTACACGCTTGACAGCAAAACCTTCACGGTAAGCATTACTGCTACGGATGATGGCGATGGCACGATGACGGTGGAGACCACGGTAAATGATGGTACAGACAGCAAGGAATACACTGACGAGCGTGCAGAAGTCGCATTCGTGAACACGTATAAAGCCAGCGATATTACCATCGGAGCAAACGGAGCAGCACAGATTGTTGCTCACAAGACGCTGAGAAACGATGAAATCGCCAATTATGCGAAAGACTTCAAGTTCCAGGTAACCAGTGGCAACGTAGTAGTCGCTGAGGGAACCAATGATGGCAGTGGAAACATTACTTTTGATGATATTACCTATACAACAGAGACTCTGGCTGAAGCTGCGGCTGCAGACGGATCGGATGAGGTAGGCAAAGCAACACTCGATTCTTCAGGTGACGAAGATGTATATACCTTTAATTATTCCGTATCTGAGGTTGAAGCAAACCTGTCGGGCGGTGTTACCTATATTGGCGGTAATACAAACGTAACGGTCAAGGTAACGGATGACCGTCATGGCAAGCTGAGTGTTGACGTTGACTACGAGAGCGCAGCGGGCGTTGAGTTCGTGAATACTTACGGCGCAAGCGCAAAAGCCGAGCTGAATCTGAAGGGTAATAAGGAAATTGTTCCGGGCGAAGGACTTACACAAGCGCCAACTCTGGAAGATGATACCTTTACGTTTGAGATTACAGGAAATGCAGCAAGCGATGGTACACCAGCGCCGATGCCCGAAGAGACAACCACAACCAACAAGAATGATGCAGTAAGCTTTGGACCTATCACCTTCACGATGGAAAACGTATTTGGAACACCCATCGTGGCTTTGGATGCAACTGACGAAGAAGAGCAGGCTGTAGAAGATGTGGCAGGCGAAACCGAGGCAGAAAAAGCTATGGGTGAAGAATCAGGAGAAAAGGAAAGCGAAAGCACGACTGCTGGAGCAGCGGATGTAAACGCTGATGTTGATCTGCTTACGGCAGGACGTAGCAAGACCTTCACCTATACCATCAAAGAAACTGCTGGAAGCGTTGCGGGTGTAACCAACGACACGTCCGAGAAAACTGTTAGTGTAACGGTAACCGACGAAGGTGAAGGAAAGATTTCCGTAAAGGCAACATCGGATAAGAATGCAGATGCAGGAAACGACTTCACGTTCACTAACGTCTACAAGGTAGATCCGAAAGAATCCAGCCTGACGGGCGATGGTGGGTTCACGTTGAAGAAAGAACTGCAGGCTAATACAGATCGAGTGCTTGGCGAAGGCGAATTCACTTTCCAGCTTATTGATCCAGCAGACGGAAGCGTAGTAACGGAAGCAAAGAACGCGGCAGACGGAACCATTTCTATGCCGGCTCAGAAATTCACGAAGCCAGGCGACTACACCTACACTTTGAAAGAAGTGAATGAAGGTGCCGCAGGCATTGACTACGACGATGCAGCATACACAGTAATTGCGCATGTAACGGATAAAGATGCCAATGGCAACTACACTGGAGAATTGAAAGTAACTTGGGAGATGCCTCAGGTAGCGGATAAGGCGGTAATATTCGCCAATACGTATACCGCTGATCCAACAAGCGTAGCCTTAGGTGCCGGCAAGCTTATTAAGGGTCGCGGCTTGGATGCAGGTGAGTTCAGCTTTAAGTTGGCAGGCGCTGATGGCAACGAAGTAAGCACGGCAACTAACGAAGAAACTGGTGCCGTAACCTTCGACACCATCACCTACGACAAGCCTGGTGAATACGCCTATACCATTACCGAGGTTGCACCCGAGGATACCGATCCTAATACGGAAGGCATCCAGAACAACGGCGTTACCTATGATGAAACGGTTTACAACGTAACTGTTAAGGTGACGGACAATGAAGAAGGCAAACTGAACGCTTCGATTGCGTATGCAACTGAAGATGGCGGAGCACCTCTCTTTGTCAATACCTACGAAGAGCCTGTAGCTCCCGCTTCGCCAGTTGAGCCGATCAAGGAGTTCATGGCCAAGACGGGTGACTTCATGGGCGGTATCATGGCAGCAATTGCAGCGGTAGTTGCTGCAGCGGCAGCTGGCGCAACGTACGCAATCCGAAAGATGCGTCGTCCACGTGGCCGTCACGTAAGGTAAAGGCTTTACGCTAAAACGAACAGATCCGGGGGAGCCCGAGGCATATGCACTCGAGCTCCCTTGCTGGTTTTAGCTTTTCTGACAGATAGCAGAATCTAAATACAGCTATCGCTCATTTCTGACATATCCTGATTTCATTTTTGAAATTCCATAACAATCTGCTGGCATCAGCACAACTAATCGTTACTGACATACGAATACTTCAAGCGATTCAGATAGCCGACTAATATCATCAGCGGTTCGCTTGAGTTGTTAAATGCGCAATTCATAGACCGACCAATACGGCGTTTAAATCATGGCCAGCGACCGCAGGGGGGATTTCGTAAAGGGAGGTGAATTTATGAATTGGAGTATCTCACTTCGGCAAAGGGCTGCTGAACTTTTCGAAAAAGGTATGGGTTATAAAGCGGTATCGTCAGAACTGGGAATTAATCGCGAAACCGTACGTGACTGGTCATATACTTGGCGCGCTTTAGGTACCGAAGAATTTCTGGCCAGCCACACAGGTGAGCGTATAACGTATCCTCCTGAAATAAAAATTGCGGTAGCACGCGACAGGATTAATGGTATGGGCGTTGTGGAGGTTATGGCCAAATACCACATTTTAGATCGCCATCGCGTTAAAGAATGGGTAAGAATGTATTTAAAAGAAGGCGAAGAGGCTTTCTTTTAAAACGGTTCGCCCTTTTAAGCAGTGCTAACTAAGACGCTGAATTAGTTCCACCATATCTTTTCCTAACTGATGTGCCAGTAATGGCGCAATAGGATCTTCTTCAACACTGTGACGCCAACGGGGTTTGCCATCTTGCATGCCTGCCATTAAAGAGCCAGTAATGCCTGAAGCAATCACAGGACCTTCAGGACGTGGATGAATAATAAGCATTTCGTGAGTGGCAAAGAAGTTTTCCAAAACAGCATTAGTGCTTTCAGCACCACAGTTATCTAAGCCAGACATCGTTAAAAAGCCACCAACTTTTCCTTTTAGTTGGTTGGAAGTCATATGAAGTGGTCGTGTTCGATCGATAAAGTTCTTCATGCGTGCAGTAACGTTGCCAAAGTAATCGGGTGAACCCAAAATAATGCCATCTGCATCAAGCATTTTTTGTTTAAGAGCATCCATATCATCGCTGATAGAACACGTGGGTTTAAAAAGACATTTGTTACAACCCGCACAAAAATCAATATCTAATTCTGCTAAATCAACCAGTTCAGTTTCGGCGCCCAAGGCAGCTGCTTCATCTAGAGCCATCTGTAAGAGTTTGCTTGTGTTTTCGCCAACACGGTGGCTTCCATTTATGGCAAGAATTTTCATAGTGAACCCCTTTGCATCCCTTATTTGCTCCTTGTAGGTATTGTACAAGGTGTTTGATAGACGATGTTTTGCAATAAAGAATAGAACCATTTGCAACCCATGAGTGTTTGAACGGCAAAAACACCGTTACAATAGATGTTAGACAGTTAAAGGGGAATTGTCTTACATAATTGTCTTACGAATTTGTTCTGCCATGCATTTGTGACTGGAGATAATACGCATTTGTTTTAAGCGTATTTTAAGGAGGGGCTATGGACATCAAGCTTCATTATCAGGAAAAAGGTTCTGGTTATCCGCTTATTTTGTTGCATGGAAATGGCGAAGACTGTACGCGTTTTAGGCATCAGATTGAATACTTCTCAAAAGAGTATCGAGTTATTGCGATCGATACGCGTGGCCAAGGCGAATCGCCTCGTGGTACTGCGCCTTTTACGTTCGATCAGTTTGCGGAAGACTTGCTTAATTTCATGAACGAGCATGGTATTTTCCGTGCAAATATTTTAGGTTTTTCCGATGGTGGTATTACGGCACTTTTGTTTGCGTTGAATAATCCTGAAAGGGTAAATAAGCTCATTCTTAATGGCGCTAACCTTGATATCGAAGGTGTTATTCCTCCTGTTCGTGAACGAATTATCAACAAAGCAAAACAGTACGAAGAAATTAAGCACGAAAGCGAAGATGCCATGAAGCGCTACGAGTTGTGGAACCTTATGGCAACGCAACCCGCAATCGATGCAAAACGCTTGGCGAAGCTCGAAACGCCTACCTTGGTTATTGTCGGTACAAGCGATATGATTTCTGCGGAACATACAGAACTTATTTATAAGAGTTTACCCAAGGCGGAATTGGTGCTTATTCAGGGTGATCATTTTATTGCGTATGATAATCCTGTTCCATTTAATGCGGCTGTCGATAAGTTCCTGAAGGAATTTATTTAGGAAGTCATTAGACGCCCGCTGTTAGTGCGGGCGTTTTTAGTTTATAGGGGGCTTGCAGCGGCTAGTTTGCGGTAATTGGTTTGCAGCGGCTAGCTTGCAGCGGTTAGGTAGTTTTTAGGTGCATTCATTGGATGCGTAATCCAACTGGAACAGCTACAGATCCGAGCGTTAGGTAGTTTATAGGTGCATTCATCGGATGTGTAATCCGATGAATGCGATTCATGAAAAGCGCGTCTTTCATGAAATAAAGCTAGTGGTTTATGAACAGATAGCGGCGTATGATTTATGAGGGGAAAGAAAGGGGATCATATGTCATACAAATATATTCTTACTGAAGAACGTGGTGGTATTTACATTGTTACGCTAAACAGGCCTGAAGCAAAAAATGCTATTAGCAGTGCAATGTGGTTGGAGCTTTGTCAGGCATTCGATCATTTAGAGCAAACCGATTCGTTGCGTGTGGGTATTATTACCAATGTCGGTGATTGCTTCTGCGCTGGTAGTGACCTTAAAGAAATCGCAGCAGGCACTATGCACGCACCAGAAGGATACGAAAAAAGTGGGTTTGCGGGCATGTGTAAACGTTACATTTCTAAGCCTCTTATCGCTGCAGCAAATGGCCGCGTGTTGGGTGGAGGCGTAGAAATTGTAGTTGCTTGCGATCTTGCCATCGCGGCAACCGATTCAGAATTTTCACTCCCAGAGCCTCGTCGTGGCTTGACCGCAGCGGGTGGCGGTCTTTTGATGCGAATCATGCAGACTATGCCTGCCAAACCTGCAATGGAGCTCATACTTACTTGCGAGCCGTTTTCTGCTAAAAAAGCTGAAGAATGTTTCCTTATTAACAAGGCGGTAGAGCCTGGTACTGTTTTGGATGAAGCAATAAAGATGGCTGAACTTATCTGCAAGGGAGCACCTTTAGCGGTGGTATGTACGAAGCGTACTGCGTATGAAACTATGGGCGAAAGCGTAGTGTATCCGTCTAAGGGTTGGGAAATTCTGGAAGAGATAGAAAAGATTACCCAAACGAGCGAAGACAAAATTGAAGGTGCAACAGCCTTTGCCGAAAAGCGCGAGCCGGTTTGGAAGGGCCGCTAACCTAAAAGCAACTGCGTAAGCATATGCGTGGTTGTGCACGCATGGTTACATATTAAAAAACTTGATGATAGGATGCGGCTCCCAAGTGCCGTATCCTTCTTTTTATAGGAAGATAAGCATACATATCTGGCATGTGTCTGCGAGGGGTATATCGTGGAATTCGAACTATCAGATAATCAAAAAAATATTATTGCAACGTTTCGTGCTTTTGGCGAAGAAGTATTCACAGCAGATCACGTGTTTCAGTGGCGTCGTGACCAAGGCTTGCCCGATGAGGTAGTAAAGGGCTTTGTGGATCGCTACTTTGCTCTCGACAAAGTTCAAAGCGATGGTCATCGCGGACTGGACATCATGGGACAAACGCTTATTTTGGAAGAGCTTTCTCGCTGTGCGGGAGCGGCACTTCCGTTTCAGAATGACCTTTTTAATTTGCAAATTTTAAGTGGGTTTGCCGATGATGGCGTAGTTTCCGAAGTTCTGGAAAATTACCGAAACACGGGCCGTCTGATGTTTTCGCTTGCAGTTTCTGAACCTAACGCAGGCTCTGACACCATGAGCATGAGCACTTCAGTTGAAACGCGCAACGGCAAACTCGTTCTCAACGGTCAGAAAACCTATGTAAACAACGGCGAGTATTCGCCCAATATTTTGGTAGCAGCAATCGATAGAGATAATCCGAGTGCCGACAAATATCCGCCGCTTTTGTTTTGGCTGATTCCTCATAATTTGCCTGGTATTCGTGCAATTCCTATCAATAAGATTGGTCAGTCCATGGTGCCGTTCGCTTCGGTTTCTTTTGACGAAGTGGAGCTGAAACCTGAATATCGTCTTATTGGTCACAAAGGCGGTTTCCGCCATCTGTTTAGGTTGCTGGAATATGGTCGCGTGTTCACGTGTGCGTCTTCACTTGGTATGGCACAGGCTGCAATGGAAGATGCAGTAGAAAACGCCCGCGGTCGTAGAGCATTTGGTGTGCCAATTGGGCAGTTCCAGCAGATCGAACAGATGCTTACCGACATGGAAGTAAGTCTGCGAACCATGAGAGCGATGCTCTATCATGCGGCTTGGTCAATCGAGACAAATCATCCTGAAAAGCGCTTATCGGTTGCGCTGATGAAGCGCTATATTCCCAAAACCGCTACTCAGGTTGCAAGCGATGCTATGCAAATCTTGGGCGGTTTAGGGTATACCGAAGGTGCACGCGTTAGCACTATTTGGGAAGATTGTCGCGGAAATCAAATTGCAGAAGGTACAGACCAGATCATGGTGTATATTGCAGCGCCACTTATCATGGATAGTTATGCTGAATAGATAGTTATGCTGAATAATTAGCAAAGCCGAATAGTCAGCAAAGCCGAATAGTTTAGCTATGCCGAATGATCAGCAAAGCCGAATGGTCAGCAAAGCCGAATAGTTTGGTTGTTTTGTGCTGCAGAATAGTGAGTGCAGCAATAAAGCAAAGGCGGCATGTAAGGCAAAACATAAAGCGAAAGCGACATGTAAAGCGCAGCAACAAAGCGAAGGTGGCATGCAAAGCGCAGCATAAAGTGTGGCGAGAGTTATTACAGATTGCGACGGAGTTGTGCTTCTTTGATTTCGCTTTCCATAGAACTATGAATAATATTGGCAAATGGTCCAGCGTTACTAATTAGGTGACGATTTCCAGGCTGTTCGCATTTGTGGGTAAAGTACGAAAGAAAAGCGCATGTATAAAATTCGCTCAAGAAGTCGATGTTTTCTTCTGGTAAGTAGCGATTTGCCAGAATAATGGTTATATCGTTTCGTAAAGCAGGCAAGTATAAATCGTACAAATAGTGACGCAGAGATGATGGACCCATTTCGGAAAATGCTTGCACGTAGAAATCTCGCTCGCGCTCTAAAACGATAGCAAATGTGTCAAAAAATTTTGAATGATCAAGCGAACGAACACCTGATTTTTGCGTAATGTAGAACGGTAATTCAGGATAGGTGTCTTCGCCTTCTTTTTCGTACACTAAGATATTCTCTGGAAAACGACGCTGAAGCTCGGTGCCCAAATCGTAGCGGAACTTCCAAATAATAAGGGCGTTTTTATCTTCGAAATGATAGTAGAACGTTTTTCTGTTTTTCCCGGTGCGTTCTACGATATCGCTAATAGAAACCTTTTTTAATGGTTGTTCTTTGCTTAAATCCACTAAGGCCTGTGCAATTAACAGTTTTGTATCAAAGGTGCCCACTGTAATTCCTTTCGCCTTAATTGATGCACGTACACTGTATGTAATATTTTAAGCGTTTTATTAAGGGTGGGCATTTTAGTACTGTGAGTAGTGTAAAACCCTAAAGCGATTTTACCCACACCAATAAATCGCTCGCTAGCTATTTTAGCGTGCATTTTATTTTATTAGGTCAAAAATAAAAAAATGTGTAGTTTATTTTGTTTAATGGAAGCAAGAATAGTTATCTTTGTTTTGAATTAATAGTGCGGCCACGTTTGATTTATTGATAGAAGTGACTGACTTGTATACAAATATGGTTGGTTTGTTTTTGCAGATCCAATCGATTTATATGACAAGCACGACTGATTTTTCTAACAGATGCGGTTAAGCCTATCCTTTTCTGAATTAACCCGTAGAACAATCAATGGATAATGGCTCAAATTCGATAGTGTTTTTATAGTGTTCTGTTTTACAATAACTTAATGCGAAGGAGTGCATACGATTGGTCTTAACTGATGCAGCCTATTGTTTACAGTGCTTTGTTTCAGGCGAACACCGAAGGTTTCGTCTGTTTTCGTGTACATACATGCGAAAAAGCAAATAAATAGGCTTGTTGAGTGCGCTGCGTAGATCCGTATCGGTTGCGTAAAATGCGTAGGCGACATGGTTTTGAGATGCATGTGCTAGCGAGTTAGGGTTGCCTCAGATACGTTCAATCTGCTCTCATAGATGCTGGAAAAGGAATTTCACTTTTGTCTTACGAAAGGGGCCGCGAAGTGAAGTACGAATTGTTAAATAAGCCGTTTAAAATCGGCAACGTCGAGCTGCGTAATCGCTTTGTTATGCTGCCGATGACCATCGAGAAGACTGACAACTATCATGTTGGCGATGACTTGGTGGACTTCTACGAGCAGCGTGCAAAGGGCGGTGCCGCTCTTATTGAGCTCGGCTCTTGCTACGTATGCGACGTATTCGATACTCACCCTAAGTATCACACCACCACTGGTGCAGTAGGTGTTTGGGACGACTGCTTCATCCCGGGTCTTACTCGCACTGCTGAAGTTTGCCACAAGCATGGCGCTAAGTTGGCTGCTCAGCTTCAGCTCTGCTACGAATGGCGTGCAACCGGTGAAGATGAACTTCACTCTTACGCTCCTTCTATTGATGTTGTTTCTGGTCCCTTCGTAGGTATGCCTGAAAAGGAATTCACCAAAGAAGAAATTGCTATCGTAGTTAAGCAGTACGGCGAAGCTGCTCTTCGCTGCAAGAAGGCTGGCATTGACATTATTGAGATTCATGCTGGTATTGGCTACATGGTAATGCGCTTTATTTCCAAGTACTCCAACCATCGTACTGACGAATATGGTGGATCCACCGAAAACCGTTGCCGTCTTCTTACTGAAATCATTGATGAGATTCATAAGACCTGCGGCGATGATATGCCTATTCTTATTCGTTATTCCGCAGACGACCTTATGCCAGGTGGTCAGCGCGTTGAAGACCTCAAAGAAGTTATTGAATGTGTTGAAAAGCACGGCGTAGATGCTTGGTCTATCCAGGCTGGCTTCCATGAGGCTCCTCGTCCTGTTGCTAACCAGCTTGTTCCAGAAGGCGAATTCATTTATCTGTCCAAGGAAGCTAAGAAGTACACTACTTTGCCTTGCTTCCCTGGCACTCGTATTAATCACTTGGATGTTTGCGAAAAGATCCTCGCAGACGGTTCTGGCGATGCAGCTGGTATGGCTCGTCACTGGATTGCAGAGCCTGAAATTGGTATCAAGGTTGCTGAAGGCCGTAGCGAAGAAGTTCGTCCTTGCATCGTTTGCTCTCGCTGCCTTGATAACATCTTCATTGGTAAGCCTTGCAAGTGCTCCGTTAACCCTAACGTTTACTTCTCACAGTACGGCTTGCCTGCAGATCATCAGGTAACTGGCGAAGAGGCAGAAAAGAAGATCCTCATCGTTGGTGCTGGTCCTGCTGGTTTGGAAGCTGCACGTAACTTGAAGATGCGTGGCTTCAAGAACGTTGTTGTTGTTGACCAAAAGAAGAAGCCTTGTGGTTTGCTGAACCTCGCTCAGGTATTGAACGAAGAGCTTCCTCCTATGGTTGATTGGTACAACAACGAAATTAAGCGCCTTGGCATTGATGTTCGTTGCAACACCAAGGTTGATGTTAACTACTTGAAGGATTTCGGTGCTGACGAAGTAATTTTGGCTGTTGGTCCTGAAACCACTTCTCCAGATGTTCCTGGCAAGGATCGCAAGAATGTTATCGATTCTCATGCTTTGAAGGAGCTCGTTGAGGGCAAGGGCACCCCTGGCAAGGGCTTCATGTGGGGTCTTTCCTGCTTCGGTATGGGTATCCTTGGTGCTCCTCTGGGACTTATGCAGTGGGGTCTTGGTACTCACTTGCTGGTTAAGAAGCGTATGGCTGTTATTGGCGGCGGCTTTGCTGGTATCGAAGTAGCTTCTTCCATGAATGAAGGCCGTGAGGTTACTGTTATTGAGCCTGCTAAGAAGGCTGGCGCTGAAATCGGCATTATCGACAAGAACCCAGAGCTTCGCAAGTTGAAGAAGGAAGGCGTAAAGATTCTTACCCTCACCAAGGTTAAGGCTTACACTGACGAAGGCGTTCTTTGCGAAGATGCTGAAGGTAAGGAATTCACCGTTCCTGCTGATACCATCATCACTGGTACTACCATGATCGATAACACCGAGCTCTATGATGAAGCTAAGGGCGTTCTTGGTGAAGAGCATCTGCATCTCATTGGTAATGCTTCTCCTCATACCGATTGGGAAGGCGTTGCTGCAAACGATCCTTACGGTACGCCTGAGTTTAAGCGTCTCCTCGAGGCAATTCGTGACGGCTATTTGGTAGCTATGCAGATGTAATACTGGTTTTAGCTGATTTGCATGACTTCTAAGCGCAAGCTTGTAAGTATATGTTAATAAGTGAAGACTTATAAGTTTCAAATTTGAAAAGGCTCGACAATTGTCGAGTCTTTTTTATTTATAAACTCCTTTGATTGTTTCAATAGCTATTTAACCTTGGGTCTTTCTTTTTTGGTTGATTCTGCCTGGATAATTGCTAGAAAACGAGTTTTTTTGCTGAAATAGCACGTTGCTCTGCAAAAACGAACGAAGTATATACTGAGGCTATTCATTTTGGTAAGTGTGGGGTATGAAAGTTGGATTGTTACATATTTTTATTCGTTTATTACTTAGTTTTTGACCAATTTTGAACAGTTAATTTCAGCTCTTAGTTAAATTAAGTTTTGAGTATATATTTCATGCCATTTTGCAGTAAGTGCACTGTAAAATGGCAGATTTTCGATGGTTTATTTTATTGCTAATTCAAATTGTTCTAAGAGCATCTTATTTCATTACCTTAGAGTGGTCCTTTTGCTTCAATAGGTATAGACGACCATAAAACATTATTTTAGTGAATGTCGAGAATCGGCTTTTTATAGAGTAATGGGCCCAAAAACGCGAAATAAGGGGCGTAAATGACAAAACACATCGTAAGAGGCAG
>USPD01000020.1 GCA_900556585.1 uncultured Eggerthella sp. | reverse complement strand
CTAAATGCCCCAGGGATTAATGAAAAGACAAAACCTATAACAAGAATAAAAAAGCCTCTTTTATATAGATTGCCATCTTCATTGCCAAAAATCTTATCAGGCATTGGACGATGGACATTCCATGCTATGTCTCGCGCCCATCCATATAAATAGCCATAAACAACTAACAATCCAAAAATTGGTATAAGACAGAGAAGCCCCATTCGAAGGATTTTAGAAAACCAACCAGGAGATTTCGTAATATCTCCCCAAGCGGCAGAAAAGTAGCCTTTCTCCATTACAAACTCACTCTCTATCCAGCGGCTTTGCAACCACGGTACCTAAACCAATACGCACCATACTACGCATATTATCCATTTCACTATAAACGAAAAGAAGGGAAGCATATGCTTCCCTTCTTAGATGCGTTTCCAATATGAAACAATAAGGTTAGGTTCCGTTTAGGAACCAGGCTGAAGAGTAACGCTTGAGTTACTTCAAGGTTACAGCAGCACCAGCTTCCTCGAGCTTGGTCTTGATTTCTTCTGCCTTGTCCTTTGCAACGCCTTCCTGTACAGGAGCTGGAGCAGACTCAACGAGTTCCTTAGCTTCCTTCAGGCCAAGACCAGAGATCTCACGAACAGCCTTGATAACAGCGATCTTGTTGTCACCGAAACCTTCGAGAACTACGTCAAACTCGGTCTTTTCTTCAGCAGCAGCTTCGCCAGCAGCAGGTGCAGCAGCTACAGCTACAGGAGCAGCAGCAGATACGCCGAATACGTCTTCGAGTTCCTTTACGAGCTCAGAAAGCTCGAGAGCAGGCATTTCCTTAAGTGCTTCTACAATCTCTTCACGAGTTACAGCCATGATATGACTCCTTTTCTTTTTAAGTGCGCCCTTTATTAGGGGCAGATAATTTCAAAACAATTACGCAGCTTGCACTGCAGGGGTGATACCACGTGGTACCTTGGCAGCTATTACGCTACATGTTTGACGCTTAGCGCCTGCAGCAAAATTAAGCTGCATCCTTCTGGTCTGCGATAGCCTGTACGCAACGTGCAAATGCTTCCATTGGACCATTGAGCACGCGTACGGTCTTGACCATAGGATTCTGAAGGCTGCCGAGAAGCTTGGCGATAAGTTCTTCGCGAGAAGGAAGAGCTGCAATTTTCTCAACTGCTTCAGCATCAACGAACGCACCGTCCATGATGCCGCCCTTGATCACCAAATTTTCGTTAGCCTTAGCAAAGTCCTTCAAAGCCTTTGCAGAAGCAACAGGATCACCTGCTGCGAATACGAAAGCGGAAGGGCCAGCAAGAACTTCGTCCATTTCAGGCATGTCCAACTCTTTGAGAGCAAGGCGAACCAGCTTATTCTTATGAACCTTCATGATTGCACCAGCCTCGCGGATGCTAACACGCAACTGCTCGGACTGCTTTACCGTAAGACCGCGATAGTCAACAACCCACATTGCCTGAATGTCAGTAAGGTCTTCCTTGATTTCAGCGAGTCTTTCAGTGTTCTGTACGCTTGGCATATATTCTGTGCACCTCCTTTTCAAAGCATCCAGTTCCGCACCATTGGGTGGGTCGAGCCTTGAAAAGAACAACCCCCTAGCCATGACAGCTCAGGGGGTCGGTAAAGACTTAACATTTACTAACCACCTCGGCGGGCCACATACGTGATTAAACCTAATAGGTACCAGCTGTCTTGGGCAGCGGAACAATTTTCCGTATAAGCTGCTTTTTGCAGCCGATATATAATTACAAATGCCCAACTATTCGTCAAGGTATAGCTCGCATTCCTTCTACAAAATAACTAGATTTTCACATTTTCCGCTCATTTCTTAAAAAATGCGCCATTTACTTGCCCACTTTTCGCGCCTACGAAGATCACCTTGCCATTTTGCTTCGAAACCTTGAAGCTAGAAAGGTATACGAGAAAGGACCCTTTATGAAAGTTGCGTTCTTCCCGGGCTGTATGGTTGATATGTTCTATCCCGAGGTCGGAATCGCTGCCGTTAACGTGCTCGAACGACTTGGTTGTGAAGTTGAACTTCCCGATGATCAAGTTTGTTGCGGCCAGCCATTTACTAATTCTGGCTACATCGAAGAAGCAAAGCCAATGATGAAAAAGGTCGTTGATGCTTACAGCAAGTATGACACCATCGTTTCATTAACTGGTTCGTGCGCCTGGGCAATTAAGGCAGAATATCCTCATTTCTTCGAAAACGACGAAGAATATAGTAAGAAAATTGCAGAACTCGCACCTCGCATTTATGAATTCACTCAATTCATCGTTGATGTTTTAGGTGTTACCGATGTTGGTGCCCATCTTGATGGAACCGTTACCTATCACGCAAGCTGCCATTTAACCCGCATGCTTGGCGTAAAAGAACCTCCGCTAAAACTTCTTCAAAATGTAGAAGGACTGCACTATATCGAAATGCCAGAAATGGATCGTTGCTGCGGTTTCGGCGGAACCTTTAGCGTTAAAGAACCTGAAGTGTCAGGTCACATGGTTCAGGAAAAAGTCGCCTTTGCTCTTGCAACAGGAGCTGATTATTTGTGTGGCGCCGATCAAGCGTGTCTCATGAATATTAAAGGTGCACTTGATCGTTTACGTGAACAAGGAATCGTAACAAGCAATATGAAAGTTCTTCACATTGCGCAAATCCTTGATTCAAGATTGGAGGCATAAGGTATGTCTTCTATTATTTACGACAACGCACCTCTCGAAGAGCGAATCCATCGTTCGCTGTCCGATACCTTCAAGCATCGCGCTATCGAAACAGCACAGGATGTAATTACTGGCAAACGTGACGCCCTGGTTGCAGAAGTAGATAACTGGGAGGATTTTCGTGATCACGCCGCCGCTATTCGCGATCACGTTTTAGCTAACCTGGATTATTACGTACGCGAATTTGCTACTAACGCCGAAAAGAATGGCGCTAAGGTTTATTTCGCCCCTACCGATACTGACGCGCTTGATTGTATCTTGGATATATTTGAAGATCTTGGTACAAAATCATGCGTAAAGTCTAAAAGCATGATGACCGAAGAAATTGGTCTCAATAAGTTTCTGGAAAAGCATGGTATTTCCGCCATTGAAACCGACTGCGCAGAACACATTATCCAAACGGCCGGCAACGCTCCTTCCCATATTGTTGTTCCCGCTTTGCATTTTGATCGCACATCCATTCGTGATCTTTATCGCGAACGCAAAGGCTACACAGGAAGCGATGACCCCGAAGAAATCACTCGTTTTTTGCGCAAAATTCTTCGCCCCGAATTCATGAATGCTTCTGTTGGCGTAACGGGTTGCAATTTCGGTGTTGCTGAAACTGGTTCATGCACTCTGGTTTCCAACGAAGGCAATGCCCGCATGGCATCAAGCATTCCAGAAACGCAAATTGTTGTTATGGGTACCGAACGCATTGTCCCTGATTTGCGTTCACTAGACGTCATGATGAAGCTGCTTGTACGCAGTGCAGTAGGCGCTAAGATTTCTGGATCGTTTTCTATTAATACAGGTCCTCGTCGCGAAGGTGAAGCTGACGGACCAAAAAACGTGCACATTGTTATAGTTAACAACGGTCGCACTAAAATACTTGGCAGTGAATTTAGGCCAATGCTTCGCTGCATCCGCTGCGGTGCTTGCATGAATTCGTGTCCTGTATATCGTCACATTACTGGTCATGGCTATGGCTCCATATATCCAGGCCCTATGGGAATTGTTCTCACTCCCCTTTTGGCTGGATATAAAGAAGCAGGGAAACTTCCTTATGCTTGCTCTTTGTGCGGATCATGCGCCGATGTATGCCCCGTAAAGATTCCTTTACCCGCATTGATTTCCCAACATAGACGCAACATTGTTGCACTTGGCTATGTTTCACCTGCAGAAAAAGCAGTATTTAGCGCCGCTGCTGCAACGTTTTCTAATAGAGCGTTGTACGGTATGGCAACTGCTGTTGCTCCTTCTATTATGAAAGCGCTAACAGGCAACACTAATCAAATTGATAAGAGCTCAACCTTTATACCAGTATTAAATGGCTGGACAGCATCACGCAATCTTGACCCCATGCATCAGCAGAAATTCCGTAGCTGGTTTGCAAAGCATAAGAAAGAAGAGGCTTGCCGCCAACGTGAAGAAACAGCAAAAGCTGTTTCTAGCGCCGCTCAACGCGTGAATGCAGCTGCACCATCACAAACAACAACCAATACGGAATCACCCGCGCGAAAGGAGAATTAAATGAGCACCGTGAGCCTTGAAGAGTTCCTAGCGCCCATCTCTAACGCGCTTGGTCGAACTGAACCTCCTGCAAGCGTAGAGCCATGCGCTACAACTTCAGCACCACTTGCAAGTGATTTTCACGATTACACAACTGAAGAACTATCGAATTGGTTTATCCGCGAAGCTGAAAAAGTAGGCACCATTGTCAAGGAAGCAAAACCAAATGAGGTAGCACAGGCTGTTATTGAGTTGGTAAATCAATTCGGCGAAGGTGGCCATGTAGTTTACGCCGACGTTGAAGACATTGATTCTTATCAAATTCCTGAAGCATTAGCAAATACCTCTCTAAAAGCAATCCGTTGGGATCCAACAAGCCGTGAAGCTAGCGTTGGCCAAGCAGAAAACGCCGACGTGGGCATCACCGTTGCAAGCGCTGGTATTGCTGAAACCGCCACAATCATCCAAAAGTGCACCAAAGAATCAGGACGCTCAATTTGTCTTTTACCTATTGGTCATATAGCATTGCTCCGCAAAAAAGACATCTATCCCTATATGACACAACTTATGGACGCATGGGAAGAAGAAGTAGCTCAAGGTAAGCAAATGCCTTCTAACTTTACCTTTATCAGCGGTCCATCAAATACCGCAGACATTGAGTTGGTTCGTGTTGTAGGCGTTCACGGCCCTGTACATGCAGGTGTAATTTTGATTGATGAATAAGAGCTACATGGTTTCTGCCCCTGCAGCTTTCGCTACACAATTTGCCTCTTAAAAGAATTCAGCTTAGAAGTTATTTTTATATCCATAATAAAAAAGAGCCTAGAAGACTTAGATCCTCCAGGCTCTATTTTTTTAGTGTAAAAACCTACAAGCAAGCAAACTATTGCATCTTGCTTGTTGTTCCGTCAATTTAGGCAGTTACACCATCTTCAGCACCAGTTGCCGCGTTATCTGCTACAGCAGAATCTCCAGAGGCAGCATTAGAATCCTGGTTTTGCTGGGTAGGCTGACTAATAGAATCAACCACTACAACAGATCCACCGCCATTAGAGAAGTTTAAGGTAATATCATCGCCCTCTTTATAGCGAACAATATCAACAATATTTGCAACCGAGCAATCATACAAAGTGTCGTTACCAGCAAGCATGACGTAATAATGCGTATTGCCATCAAGAACAACAGACGAAATTAGCGTAATAGTACCAGTGGCCGAACCCTCAGTTACCGTAGATTCTTCTTCACTGCCTTGAATTTCAATGCCGTTGCTTCGCAAAAGCTGCTTATAAGCTTCTTCCGTTTCTTCTATGGTATTGCCAACAGCTACATTCTGGTAACGCTGAATATCAATCATGGCGTACATTTTCACCAAACCAGCACTGTCTTTCAAAGCCATGAAGTACGTAGGCTGGCCACCCACGTTGATAAGAAGTGGGAAGGTGGATTCGTAACGCATTTGCTGAACCTGACCTTCAGCAGAACTCATTGCCGAATCCTCCGTAGCACCTGCTACTGGATAGAATTTAGATTCCGCCGTACGCTGATTAATTAAAACAAAGCCAATGATTGAATTGTCTGATGTCGCTGAAGTTACACCACTATAAACCCACACATCATCATCTTTTACAATATAGTTGTATCCAAGATTACCATCAGTCCCAGGGGTAGTTTGACGAACACCACTTTGACCTAACCAGGAATTAATCCAACCACCAGAAAGCGAACCGCTCCAGTTGTATTGCTCAATAAGAAGTTCCGCTGGATAAGCACGGTCGACCCATTGAGGAACGTCTTCAATTGCTAAATCCTGACATTCACCGGTATTCGCATCACACATGATGACGCGAGATACTGTCTGACCTCCGAACAAGCCAACCTTGAAGTCCATTACAGGATAGAGCCAGTAAGGCTTACCGTTGTCATCTATCTCAAACGATTTATCGCCCAGAATATAGAATGGATAGGAAAGCTGAACATGACGATCAACGTTATTGAATAATGGATCAGAGTCAGAATAATAAATTGGATCATCAAGCCGAACGATTTGAGTATCCTGTGTACTCATATTAACGATAACGTAACCTGGAATACCCGTATCTTTGTTTGACCACCACTTAAATAAGTCAGCATAATTCAATGGACTTACGCGAACGGGTGAATCCTGGTAGTTGATCTGAGTATAAATATCGTCGATGACATACTGACTAACATAATCCGCCATGGAGCCCATAGTACGATTGCCTAAAAGCATGGCAGAATCACGATCGATAAATGGAATTTCAGAATAATCAACTTCTTGAATATCTGATGCAAAATCCGTTTCTTGCGTTTGAAGAATGTTCGCATATTTTTCCGCATTACCAGGGAACAAACTTAAAGAAAGCAAAGCGCCAATCAAGCCAATAGCTGCAATAGCAATCGGAACAAACATTAAAACTTTGAACCGTTTTGATTTCTTTTCGCTCTTTTCCCTCTTTCCCATTCCGTTAGCATAGATCTGTTTAAACGAAAAGAAGATCAAGAATGAGGGCAACAAAATAAAGATCGCCAGTACAAACCATAAATCAACACTGTGAATGTTGATAGGTGGATGAAACCACCAATAACAGAATGCCAAAACAAGCACAACGAGCACCGCGATAATAATCAGCGCTTTCTTGCTCATTTGCGAAAGCGCATCACGAAATGCGCTAAATTCACCGCCACCTGGACGACCGCCACGACTACCACGACGTGAACCGCCAGCACCCGCACCGGATTCGTTCGAGCTGCCCGTACTAGCACCACCGAATCCGGCACCGCCCTGAGCCGCACCAAACTGTTTTAACAAGTCTGCCCAACTGACTGGTCCTTGATTATTTGGATCTGCCATAAGGCTCCTTCCTCTTACATACGTAATATGTAATTGTATCTGATTCTTTAGTAAGGAAATACCCCACTTCGTAAAACAAAAGACGCACAGAGATTTCTTGTGCGCCTTTTCCTGTTTTTCGATAACTAAACGTTATAAATACCTACTAAAGCATAAAACGCAATATTAAATTGACACTTAACACGACTCCGCCTCTATGCAGTTATCTACTCCGACAAAGAACGTAATACATACTGTAAAATTCCACCGTTGTAGTAGTATTCGCCTTCTGTTGGTGTATCAATTCGGACAATAGCTTTAAATGCAATAAGCGTTCCATCGGGTTTTGTCGCCGCAACATCAACCTTAGAAGGCTTGGGCAATCCTTGAGAGAAATCAGTGGGAGCAATACTGATGGTTTCGCTGCCATCAAGACCCAACGTTTCGGCATTCTGTCCTTCTTCAAATTGCAAAGGCAAAATTCCCATGCCAATTAAATTAGAACGGTGAATGCGCTCGAAGCTTTCTGCGAATGCCGCACGAATCCCTTGGAGCATAGGTCCTTTTGCGGCCCAGTCACGAGAAGATCCACTACCATACATTTTCCCAGCAAGTACTACTAAAGGAATATTATTTTCCTGATAATGTTCTGCCGCATCATAGACAGGCTTTATTTCACCATCAAGAAAGTCTTTCGTCCAACCACCCTTCTTACCATCAGCAAGCTTATTGGTAAGCTTTACATTTGCAAAAGCACCACGCATCATTACCTCATGATTACCGCGACGCGCACCATAAGTATTGAAATCTTCAGGCGCTACGTCATGTGCTTCAAGATAACGTGCAGCAGGAGAATCTTCAGCAATAGAACCTGCTGGAGAAATATGATCGGTCGTAATAAAATCCCCTAAATTAAGAAGCACACGTGCGTCATTAATAGCAGCTGGCGCGGTTGCTTTCTTTGTCATGCCGTCAAAATAAGGGGCACGACGAACATAGGTTGATTGAGGATCCCATGCAAAAACATCACTTGCTTCTTTGCCAAGCGCCTGCCAAGCCTCGTCCCCATCAAAAAGACCTTCTCCCGCACGGCGAAATACTTCTTTTGTGCAGCACTGTTCAAGTAGCTCACATACCTCAGATGATGACGGCCAAATATCGCGCAAGTACACTTCCGTTCCATCAGCCTTGGTACCAAGAGGTTGATTTTCAAAATCAAAATCCATAGTTCCAACTAAAGAATAAGCAATAACTAGTGCTGGCGCGCATAAGTAATTTTGAGAAACATCAGGAGAAATACGGCCTTCGAAATTGCGATTACCTGACAGAATGCTAGCAAGCTCAATTTCATTTGCCACGTCATGCATCGCTGGCAAAATAGGACCAGAATTACCAATACAGCTCATGCATCCAAAACCGCACGTATAAAAGCCTAAATCACGAAGCGCAGGCATTAACCCCGCAGCATCCAAAATGTCTTCTGTCGCACGAGATCCAGGAGCAAGAATGGTTTTCACCCAGGGCTTAGGATGCAATCCTAAGGCAGCTGCGTTTCGTGCAAGAACGCCTGCGGAAAGCATCATACTTGCATCGGTTGCTGTCGTGCAGCTAGTAACCGCAGCAATAGCAAGAGCACCATGAGTGAGCGTATGCTTTTGCCCTAAAATATCAACTTCAACTGTTTTGTTTGTATCAAGATTTCTCTTTTCGCAAATCGTCTCAAATGTTTGTTTAGCTTCCGCCACATCAATACGGTCATGAGGACGAGAAGGACCCGCAACGCTACGCGTAACCGTAGAAAGATCGAGCTCAAGCACCTTAGAGTACACACGTTGATCTGCTTCAGGATCATTCCAGAATCCTTGAGCCTTAGCATAAGCTTCCACCAGTGCAACCTGTTCAGGCGTTCTGCCTGTTAATTCAAGATACTCAAGTGTTTTATTGTCTACTGGAAACAACGTGCATGTTGAACCATATTCAGGAGTCATATTGGAAATGCAAGCACGCTGAGTTGCGCTCAGGCTATCAAGACCTTCGCCAAAGCATTCTACAAAGCAGCCCACAACACCTTCTGCACGCAGCATTTGCGCAAACGTCAGCGACACATCCATAGCGCTTACTTCTTCAGAGAGCTTACCAGTAAGCTTTACACCAATAACGCGAGGAACAAGCGTTGTGATTGGCTGACCCAAAGCTGCTGCTTCCGCTTCAATGCCACCAACGCCCCAACCAAGAACGCCAATGCCATTAGCGGTCGGCGTATGCGAGTCAGTTCCTACAAGAGTATCAAAGTACGCCGCCTTGCCATCTTCAGTTTCGCGCGTCATTACCACTGAAGCAAAACGCTCAATGTTGAGCTGATGACAAATACCCGCTCCAGGCGGAACAATACGTACGTTTTCAAAGGATTCCTGTGCCCATTTCAAAAACTCATAACGTTCTTTATTGCGGTCAAACTCAAGCGCCATGTTTTGCTCAAGCGCGCCAGCACAACCAGCAACATCAGCAATAACCGAATGATCAATAACTAAATCACAAGGCACCTGAGGATTAATGTTTTTAGGATCTCCCCCTAGGTTCATGCACGCTTCACGCATTACTGCAAAGTCAACAAATACGGGCACTCCCGTAAAGTCCTGAAACAAAACACGCGCTGGACTGAATTCAATTTCGCTTCCAACAATACCTGCAAGACCAGCTTCAACAAGACGATCTGAAAGTTCTTTAGCACGTTCATCGCTTGGCGCTAAACGCAGTATATTTTCAAGAAGGACCGTAAGCGAAAACGGAAGCTTTTCATGCCCTTGAACAGCAGTTACGGGATAGTAGGTATATGATGAATTACCTACCTGCAATTGAGCTGCACGGTTGTTCATTTAATTCTTCTTTCCCGGGACTTATCCCGACTGCACCTTAATTTGCCTTCAAGTATTCAAAATACAAAAGCAAATCATCCATCAATATCAATACCCTAGTAACCTGACCTTACCTTTGTTCAGGATCACTTTTTATAGCTTTCTTAAAGTTCTACTTATTGCTTAGCACTTTAATGAGTTCATTGGTAAATTCAGTACAAGTAGAAGGCGCTTGACTTGACCCAATAGCTTTGCAGATATCAGCAGTTAATACCTTTCCTTGTGCATATACCTCACGAACTGCAGAACGAATATTCGTTGCAATTTCTAATTCTCCCAAATGATCAAGCATCATCGCCGCTGAAAGAACTTCTGCTGTCGGATTGCAAATATCTTTTCCTGCAATATCAGGAGCAGAACCATGTACTGCTTCAAAGATGGCATATTCAGAACCGATATTAGCGCCAGGAGCAATGCCTAAACCCCCTACAAGACCAGCACATAAGTCACTCGCGATATCGCCATACAAATTCGGGAACACTATTACATCAAACTGAGAAGGATCCATAACAATGTTCATACAGAAGGCGTCAATGATATTGTCATTAAATTCAACTTTTCCTTCATATTCTTTAGCGACTTCACGCGCTGTCTTTAAAAACAAACCATCCGAATATTTCATGATGTTTGCTTTATGAGCCGCCGTTACTTTTTTTCTACCATGCTTAAGCGCATATTCAAAAGCAAATCTCACGATTTTCTCAGTAGCAGTAATCGAAATAGGCTTGATTGAAATGCCCGAATCAGGACGAATTGTTCCTGCATTTTTTTCTTCGCAGAATTTAATAAGATCGGCAGCATCCTGGCTACCTTCCTCAAATTCAATTCCAGCATATAAGTCCTCTGAGTTTTCACGTACCACAACGAGATCAACATCAGAATATCGTCCGCCTGCTCCTGGAATAGAAATCACAGGACGCAAGCATACATTCAAATCCAAAGTTTTACGCAGAGCTACATTTACGCTTCTAAAACCAGTACCTACAGGAGTAGTAATAGGACCTTTAATAGCGACTTTATTCTTGCGAACTGCCTCGATGGTTTCTTCTGGCAAAGGTGTACCACATACGTCCATCATGTGTGCGCCAGCTTCTGCCACTTCCCATTCAATATCGGCACCAGCAGCTTCAACAACTCGTCGCATTGCTGCTGTTGTTTCAAGCCCAATACCGTCGCCAGGAATAAGCGTTACCGTATGCTTTGCCATTAAACCACTCCTTGACTAGTCGTTTCGCTACAACTTTCTTATAAAAGTTTGACCTCATGAGCTATGACGGTCATCCAGCTAATTTTTAATAGTAAGTTCCGTATACCATTTGCCAAAAATGCCTACGAATCAAATTGCCGATTATTGGCTATCACCAATTAGCTATTTGTTTCATCTTGATAGTGTATGCGTTATAGCACTCTATCGTAGTAGAGCATGCGAAAATGTAACGTATATTTCTCTTTACGGCTTCATACGAAAGATAAAAGACCAGCAACAGATGCAATTATGAACATTTTGATTTTTTCATAACTATCGCTGATCTTTTCTACCACTAGTCTATTAGTGGCTGCTTCTTTTTATGGGCAGCTTTGCTTGAGCTTAAAATTTAAGATAGATTATCAATAATCTGCTGACTACGACGCTTTAAAGAGCCTTTGCTATGTTCCGCATCAAACGAAACTCGATCAATCAAACCCTGTTTTACTTCAGGAGCCAATTTTCCTTCCGAAAATAGAACAATCGCTGAAAGCATATCCTGATATTCATAATCTCCGTGATAGCACTGAATCGCTTCATCAAGAAGCGGCCAAACTTTCTGAGAGCGATTTTCCGTTGTAGCACCTAATGCACACAGAAAACGTAATGCAGATAGGCGAACAAAACCATTATCCTCATCAAACAAAGCCGTCTCAGCACCTGGCAAAGCTTTGTCACATGAACGGGATTCCAAAGGAACAAGTTCGGTTAAGACATCAAGGGATTCCCAACGTGTTTGAGCTTCTGGCCTATTAAGGGCGTCAATAAAATCATTCGTATAAGGAACTAAAGCTTCTGGATCAATTTTTGCAATTTGAGCGAGAACAGAGGATGCATTCTGACGATCGCGACGGGTTGCTCCAGATAATGCAGAAACTACAGTGTTTAATAAATTTTTTGACTGAAGAACCTGTGCTGCTAGGTCTTTTGTGCTCTGCGTTTTTTCGCTCATAAAGTTCCTCCATTCGATGCAATCGCACCTTTTCTTTTAGTTCAAATAACTTGAAGTAAAAGTATGACTAGTTTTCCAAAATTTATTATAGTTCCAAAACTAGACACTTTTCGAGCGCATCGGTATGCGAAAACGTCAAATCAACAAAGAGCTAACGCGCGCAAACTTCAGCAAAATATTCAATGAGAAACTTTTTTAATTCATCTACTTTGGGTGAAGACGGAGCATTTTCTGGAACACGTAAATAAAGATAACGCGTTCTTGAGACATCCGATAAGGGTACATATACCAAATCATTTCTACAGTCATTTGACCACGTAACAACAGGCGCCAGCGTCATTCCTGCCCCACGAGCAATCATTTCTTGAATTTGAATATATGACTGATTTTCCATATAAATATTGGGACTAAATCCCGCTTCCTGAAACATGCTATCGACAATATTCCGTAATGATCCCACAGGGTTGACTATAAACGGTTCGCTGCGTAAATCAGCCAGTGAAACTGACTCGCATTGAGCATATGGCGAATTTACTGAAACTAATAATGAAATTGCTTCCTTGCCTAACATGGTGTATTCCCCACCCTGATGATATTTAGGCGATGCAAAAAAGATTAAGTGTGGTATCTCTTCGGTATATTCCGTTTTTTTCGAATCACTTACACGCAATAAAACGCTAGGATGCTTTTCCTTGAAACGCATTAGGATGGTTTCGTTGTTACCCATTGGGACAGGAGCATAAAGAGTTATAACGTGCTCTTTTTTCTTCTGATAGAGCTCCACTTCCAACGAAACTCTATCTAGTGCATTAAGCGCGGTATTTGCACACCGAAGCGCAATCTTACCAACGTCATTTAATACAAGAGTTCTTCCTTTTCTATCAAATAGCTGAACTCCTGTTTCTTCTTCTATTTGACGAAGAGCACGTGAAAGAGAGGGTTGTGAAATATGAAGTTTATCGGCGGCTTCGCTCATAGTTTTTGATTCAGCAATTGCCTTAAAGTAATACAACTGATGAAAATCCATTTGCCCCTCCCTCTAGTAATTAACAACTTACAATTCCTCTATCCAATGCAAGCTGCATGTATTGTAAAAGCATTAGATACCCTGCAGATTTATACCTGCAGGGTATCTAACAACGTTTTATTTACTCTTCAGGAAAAATCTCTTCTACAATTTCATCGGTAGGCATCTTTACGTCATACCAAATTTCTTCACCTGCTGCAGCCTGCTCAATCATCATGCCAATTCCACCAACAATCTTGCAACCCTTAGCTTCTGCATCCTGGAGAATCTTAGTCATACGAGGATGATAAACTGCGTCAGCAACTACCATTCCTTCTTTAATAAATTCAGCAGAAACAGCAGATTCAGTAGATTCATCACCCATACCAACTGGCGTTGCGTTAACAAGAATATCTGATTCTGCAATTGCTTCTTTCATTGCTTCCTCATCTTCAAAAGCATGAAGAATCATTTCGCAGCCAGTCTTTTCAGCAACACGTGGCAATAAATTAATTGAATGATTATAAGATGGGCCACCTTCACGAGCAAATACATGTACTTTCTTAGCACCATCCAATGCTGCCTGAACAAGAATTGCAGAGCCAGCACCACCAGGACCAACAAGAGTAAAGGTAGAACCTTCAATTTGGACGTCATGATTGCGCAAGTTTTGCATCATACCCATGCCGTCGGTGTTGTGGCCAGTAATACGTCCGTCTTTTTCTTTTTTCAGAACATTAACTGCACCCATCAAAGCAGCGCTATCAGAAAGGCCGTCAAGCAAAGGAATGATTGCTTGCTTGCAAGGCATAGTAACATTACTACCATCCCAACCGTCCATATGCTTCATTGCGGCAATAATGTCTGGAAGATCGTTTTGTTTTACATCAAAAACAATATAGATAGAGTCTACGCCAAGCTTTTCAAATGAAAGGTTATGAGTTGCTGGAGACATTGAGTGACGAATAGGGCTACCTAAAAGGCTAATGATGTGAGTGTGACCGCTAATTCCAACTTTTTGTGACATAGTACATCTCTCTTTTTTCTTGTTATTTCTTTTATATTTACTTTCTTGAGCTGTCATTTAGCCGTAAACCTTATGAAGCTCATCCATAATACGAATAGCTTGCATTACCTGAACCTGACCAGGAGCCGAAGCCTCTTCAAGCGAGCAGAACGTAATTGCAGAACCAAAAAGTTCCCCAA
The DNA here is from genome assembly GCA_900556585.1 of uncultured Eggerthella sp. Taxonomy (GTDB): domain Bacteria; phylum Actinomycetota; class Coriobacteriia; order Coriobacteriales; family Eggerthellaceae; genus Anaerotardibacter. The sequence continues at coordinate 3,805 of USPD01000020.1, read as the reverse complement.
CAAGACGCGTAATACTGCCTTCACGTCCCATAGCCATAGTTAACAATGGCTTATCACTATGGATGCGTGACATTTCTTCTGTTGCAGCAAGAAGCTTCAAAGCATCTTGAGCAGAATTTGCCATAGTAGCAATCTTTGGAATATCTGCTCCTAAATCTGCCATATGAGTTAAGAGATTTACCATCCACTCAACAGAGGGAGTACCTGCGAAATTATGATAGGAAATAACAGTTTTTACATTATGCTGCTTAGCACATTCAACTAACTCTAATACAGCTGGATCGCCTATCCAAGTTTCAATATCAACTAAGTCAACAGCTTCTGCCTCAATGATGGCTTTATTCAAAACAACATATTCTTCTACAGGAATAGTTAGATGTCCACCTTGGCTTGTAGAACGGAAAGTAAAAAGATAGGGGTTGTTTGAGAGCGCTTTTCCAATTTCAATAGATTGCTGCGCCATTGCTTGAGGATCATGAACATCAGCGGCAAAGTCACCACGCCACTCAAAACATTCAACACCAGCTTCAATCCCTTTTTTTATAAGCTCAATATTTTCATCTGCCTTAGCGCCCATAAGAGAAATTATTGTCTTTGGACGTCCCTCACCTAATTTGATTCCTTTGATATCAATTGGTTGCGTCATAATGCCTCCTATATATGACCTATCAACTATTTTTATCTTAATAGTTAATTGATTAGTTTCTTATATAGTCTTAGGCATTTTTATATAACTTTTTTGCTATATATTTCAGAAATTAATAACCTCACACGCATAAAAAAAGGCGTTCCTTACGGAACGCCTAAAAGTCAAAACGGTAAACGTTGTTTACTCTGCAGTAGTGTATTCACGGTTAACAGAACTATCAACTGGAACGCCAGGGCCCATAGAAGAAGTTACAGTAACGGACTTAACATATTTACCCTTTGCTGCGGCAGGCTTCATACGAAGAATTTCATCGTATACTGCACCATAATTTTCAGCAAGCTGCTCAGCAGTGAAAGAGCACTTACCAATAATTACATGGCAAATACCATAGCGATCTGCACGGTATTCTACACGGCCACCTTTAAGTTCCTTAATTGCTTTTGCAACATCAGGAGTAACAGTGCCAAGCTTGGGATTAGGCATCAAGCCACGAGGACCAAGGATTTTACCAAGACGACCAACCTTTGCCATTTGGTCAGGAGTAGCAACTGCAGCATCAAAATCAAGCTTGCCAGCTTGAATATCAGCAACCAAATCATCGGAGCCAACAATATCAGCGCCAGCTTCTTCTGCAGCACGAGCAGCATCGCCTTCAGCAAAAACTGCAACACGTACAGTTTTGCCAGAGCCGTTAGGAAGACTTACTGTGCCACGAAGCTGCTGATCTGCCTGACGGGTATCAATACCCAAACGGAAATGAGCTTCAACAGTTTCATCAAAGTTTGCAGGATGGATTTCCTTTACTAAAGCAAGAGCAGCAAGAGGAGCATAGGTTTTCCCAGCTTCAATCTTTGCTTTAGCTGCATCATATTTTTTAGACATACGTTATATATCCTTTCGTGGTATGGCGAACAACTCTGTTGCTCTTCCACTTAAAACTAACCTAAATTACTCAGCAGAGGTGCCCTGCAACAAAGCAGCGAGTCGACGAGTAACTTTATATTCCTTCTTAGGAGCACGACCTTCAATAGTTACTCCCATGGAACGTGCAGTACCTGCAACGATTTCCATAGCTGCTTCAATGGTGTTTGCGTTAAGATCTGGCATCTTAATTTCAGCAATCTCACGAAGCTGGTCTTCGGTGAGCTCGCCAACCTTTTTAAGTTGAGGAATACCAGAACCACCCTTAATACCAAGCTTTTCTTTAATTAAGAATGCAGCTGGTGGGGTTTTTAGAACGAAGTCAAATGTCTTGTCTTCGTATATAGTAATTTCAACAGGGATAATGGTGCCAGCTTTGTCCTGCGTAGCAGCATTAAATGCCTGGCAGAACTGCATGATGTTTACACCCTGAGCACCCAATGCAGGGCCTACTGGAGGTGCAGGATTTGCAGCACCAGCTGGGATTTGAAGCTTAACAAATCCGCTTACGTTTTTATCAGCCATTTCAGTTGCTTCCTTTCGACTGAAATAATTTGTTTACCGTTATATGACAAGCGCTCTTTATGAGAAGCCCCGTCCACATACGGGCATAAAGTCGCATTGTTCTCAAAGTTAAATGTTTGCTACCTGATCAAAAGAAAGTTCTACTGGTGTTTCACGACCAAAAATGGAAACAAGAACCTTTACCTTACCTGCTTCAGGCGAAACCTCAGAAACAACACCGTCAAATTCAGCAAGAGGACCAGAAACAACCTTAACTGATTGTCCAACCTCAAGATTTGTAGAGGTTTTCTTTGGAGCCTCACGAGAAGTGCGTTTCATAATTTTGTTATATTCGTCGCGAGTAAGTGGTGCAGGATGACCTTGACTACCCACAAATCCTGTAACACCTGGAGTGTTACGTACCGCAGCCCAGCTACGATCATCAAGTTCCATGCGGACAAGTACATAACCAGGAAAAACCTTTTTATCGCTTTCCACACGACGTCCGCCATCTTTAATTTCCGTAACCGTTTCGGTAGGAATTTCAATAGCGAACACATTGTTTTCAAGACCCATTGTTTCAATTCGGGTCTCTAAGTTTTTCTTCACTTTATTCTCATATCCAGAATATGTGTGAAGTACATACCATTTCTTCGTCATGGATTAAGCCCCCAAACCAGAAATAGCCATAAGAATCGGGGTTACTACCCAGTCGTCAAGAATGACAACAAAAATACCAAAGAACAGGAGCGCCACAACTACAACACCTGTCCATTGAAGAACCTCTTGTTTGGACGGCCATGTAACACGACGCATTTCAGAACGAACTTCAGAAAGGAAAACAAAGCGCTTCTTCTTTGGCTTTTCCGCTGCCTTTTTAGACTTTTGTGCGGGCTTAGAAGATGCTTGAGCGGTCTTTGCAGGAGACTTTTTAAAACCAAAAAGCTTTTTCTTTTTTGGTTCCTCCTGAACTACCGGAGTAGCTTGAGCCTGCTGCGCTGCACGCTCTTTCTTAGCTGCACGGTTGGCAGACGCTTTTGCTCTCTGTGTTTTAGACTTCTTTGCCATACAACTTTCCTGCTCTGGAAATAATTACTCTATACGCCAAATAAGCAGCCCATGAGCTGCTCATTAACAAGCTGGCAGGCCAGGAGGGACTCGAACCCCCAACATGCGGTTTTGGAGACCGCCGCTCTACCAATTGGAGCTACTGGCCTATATATTGCCTAATCTTAGCGAGTTTCCTTGTGCAAAGTGTGATGTCCACACCATTTGCAATATTTCTTAAACTCAATACGATCGGGATTATTCTGCTTGTTCTTCTTGGTCGTATAATTTCGACGCTTGCATTCTGTACATGCAAGAGTGACCAAAGTACGCATCAATACTCCTTAACTACCTAATAGCATTCTTGCCATTGCATCATGATCAATCAAGAGGGAGCCCGCGTATGCGAGCTCCCCTCGAATTCAATCAATCAGATCAATCGTTGTTATTTGATGATCTTGGTTACACGACCGGAACCAACGGTGCGGCCACCTTCACGGATAGCGAAGCGAAGGCCTTCTTCCATAGCGATTGGATGAATGAGTTCGCCGCGGAGCTCAACATTGTCGCCAGGCATAACCATTTCAGTGCCCTCAGGAAGATGTGCAACACCAGTAACGTCGGTGGTACGGAAGTAGAACTGTGGACGATAGCCATCGAAGAATGGGGTATGACGGCCACCTT